>JBIJCI010000050.1:0-12341 GCA_044344715.1 Ilumatobacteraceae bacterium
CGAGCACGATGACCCTGGCCGGACTCCTCAAGCTCATGGCCTACGTCGAGGACCATTGGTTCAGTGGCGTCATTCTCGACCTACCGCGAACGTCCCCGTGGTCCGAGGTCGATTGGTCGACGACGCCCGATTGGGAGTGGGAGTCCGCGACGACGGACGCACCCGATGCCGTTCGGGCGCAGTGGACCACATCCGTCGAGCGTTCTCGTGCGGCGCTCGGTACGGCGCTTTCCGTCGCCGATTCCCCGGATCCGCTCGGCTCGCTCGCCAAGCGGGCCCTCCGCAGCGGGGAGCGCCCCTCGCTGCGCTGGATCCTCGTGCACATGATCGAGGAATACGCGCGCCACAACGGGCACGCCGACATGCTGCGCGAGGCGGTGGACGGCCAGACCGGGGAGTAGCGGCGAGACCGCTACCCGAGCGGACCGAGTTTCGCGAGGGCGCACATGACCGAGAAGTAGTCGAGACGACGCGGCTCCGGGGCGAACTTGTTCAGTGCGCTGAACCCGTAGCTGAGGGCTTGCTCCATCGCCACGATGTTCGAGGTGAGTGCGTGCGGCAGGTCCGGGAACGCGGCGTGGAGGATCGCGTCGGTACTGACGGTGGCTCGTTGCATCTCGAGTCGGGTCAGTTTCCGGTAGCGCGACGCGATGACGCACTCGAGTCGGAAATCCTGGCGTGCCCGCCGGGAGGGCATGAGCCCCATGTACCAGCTGTCGGCGAAGCCGAAGTCGCCGCGCTGCGAAGTGAACGCACGGCTCTTGGCGCGCGAGTTCTGGCCGTAGTCGAGCAACGACACCTCGCGGATCGCTTCATCGAGCATGCTCTCCTTGTCCGGCCAGAGTTGGTAGATCGCACTCTGCGTGAGGCTCGCCCGCCGTGCGATCCGGCTGACGGTGGCGCGCTGGAACCCGACGTTTGCCACGACGCGTTTGGCGCTCATCAGCAGCGCATCGCGGACCGGATTTCCGGTGTTGATCGGGGAAGGGGGTACGTCCTCAATCTCGGGGGTGAACGCGCGACGCTCGGCGCGGCTCGTCGCGACCCGCAGTGCGCGCAACGAGCTCGACCAGTTGCTGTTCGAGCCCGTGACGATTGATCGCAGCGCCGTGCCGACGGCTGCCGAAGCAGCGATGATGACGACACCACCGTCGAGTGGGTCGCAGTCGGCGCGGAGCCCGAGCTCGTCGAAGGTGCCCTGAATTGCAGGAATCACCACTTCGCCGACCGTGGCGTTCCGCGAGGCGACGACGCAGAACTCGGCCCCGAGTTTCAGCAGGGGAGAGGGTCGCTCGACTGCGTCGAGCACGGCATCTCGTGACGGCGTCGATCCCTGGACGTATCGCACGGTGTCGCGGATGTGCGACAGGAACGGATCGGCGACCCGGTTCTGCCACATGCCAACGAGCATCTCGTCGGCATTCTCGAATCGGCTGTAGAGCGCACCGGTGGTGAGCCCGGCGGCCTTCGCCACGCGTGCCGAGCGGAGGTCGTCGAGGCCGTGGCGGTCGGTCTCGGCGACCATGGCATCGAGGAGACGTTCGGCGTTCCGTTGCTGTGTCGCAGTCCGACGCCTCGATGGGAATTCGGCTGGACGCGGGGTAGGTGCATCATCGGTGCCACGAGAGCGACCGTCAATGTTGCGTGACATGGCCATCACTCCAGCGTGCCGTACGAACTCGAGCTTCGTCTACCGTCGCCTCCGCTCGGCAGCGCACCGTCGAGCACCCTCTGCAGGTCGTCGAGGAACGCCGCATGGGTCGCTCCGTGAACGGCGTTTACCGTGAGGTGCAGTGAGGGTGGAGGAGCCTGGCGGTCCACGTACCATCCGGCCGTGGCCAACCGATCGGCGATGGTGGTGGTGTCGAGGTCGGGGGTGGTCGTGCCGAACGACAGCAGCGTCGTGTCGGGATGTGCACGCAATTCGAGTCGCGGATCCGCCGCGATCGCTCGAGCGATGTGCACGGCCGTTTCCCTCGCGGTGCGCGTCAACTCGAGGTATCCCTCGTCGCCCAGATGGTGCATCACCGCCCACGCTGCGGCGATTGGGCCACCCGACTTGGTGCCGAGCATGCCCGACGAGCCGTACAACCCACCCAGCCAGTTGTCGGTAACGAACCCCTGGTAGGACCTCAGCATCGCATTGCGATACATGATCACCGATGCACCCTTGGCCGTGTACCCGAACTTGTGGAGATCAACGCTCATCGACGTGACGCCGTCGACGGCGAAGTTCCACGCGGGAAGCACCATACCTAGTCGAGCGAGATACGGGAGCGTGACACCACCCATGCAGGCATCAACGTGGCAGTTCGCCCCACGCCGCAGCGCCACCGCCGCTACCTCGGCCACGGTGTCGACCACGCCTTGCGGGTACTGCGGTGCAGACGCCACCAGCATGATCGTTCGGTCGTCGCACGCCCGTGCCATCGCGTCGGCGTCGGCCCGCCAGTCGTTGCGAACCGGGACCCTGCGCATCTCCACGTCGAAGTACGCCCCCGCCTTCTCGAAGGCCGCATGCGCCGACGTCGGGAGCACTACGTTCGGAGACGCCACACCGTGTGCGCGGAACTGGTCCCGGGCGGCCTTGACCGCCATGAGGATGCTCTCGGTGCCACCGCTCGTGAAGAATCCCCGGGCGGCCTCGGGTGCCTCGAGCCAGGCGGCAACGATCGCCAGCACGTCGGCCTGCATGGCGCGCAACGACGGGAACGCCTCCACGTTCAAGGCGTTCTCGCCCGAGAACCGCCGGTACGCCTCGGTTGCCAGTTCGTGGACCTCGGCACCGGCGTAATAGGCGAGTGAGAACACCCGACCGTCCTTCCAGCGAACGTCCTGGCTCCGCAGCGATTCCAGCCGCTCCAGCGTCTCCACAACGCTCCAGCCACGCTCTGGAAGCCCCTGCGGCGCGTGGGGGCGGGGTGGGGTTCCTGGCGTGGGCGGTTGAACGTTGGTCACGGATATCCCTCAACTTTACATAACTGTGCTTATGGGCGATGACTGGGACGAATCGGTTCGGCAACAACGGGCTTGGCCGCCTCGAGCAGCCAACTGAGCGCTGCCCTGAAATCCCGTGTGGTCGGATCGATGGCCGGGTCCAGATCGCGCTCCACGTCGTCGATGGCGCACTTCAAGAGGAAGATGTGATCGCGGAGTGCGTTCAGTTCGCCGCGTGTCATGACGAGCTCGTTTTCTGAGAGCTGGAGTTCGGTGGCACGTTGACGTGCCACCCAATCCCACTGACGACAGGCCTGGGTGCAGAATCGGCGCGGACGACCGGCACCCTCGCGGTGCGGCAACGGCGTGCGACACCACTCGCAACGTGGACGCTCGTTCGTCGTCGATTTCGTCATGACGAAACCCCCACGGTCAATCTTAGGATGGTCGGCATGGCGAGCGCTTCTTCGCCGGGCGGTATTGCTGGTTCGCGCGCATTGCCACCGGCACCCGCGCGGATACTCGCGTCCGACAACGTTGCCGGTGCCCATCCCCTGGTCATCGATGCCCTGGTGCGTGCGAACGCCGGACACTCCTTGGCCTACGGGCGCGACGACATCACCCGTCGTGCGGAGCAGGCATTCAACGAACTCTTCGGTCGTGAGGTGCGCACGTTGTTCGTCTACGGCGGGACGGGTGCCAACGTGCTGGCGCTCGCGTCGGTGCTACAGCAGGCCGAGAGCGTGATCTGTACGAATTGGTCGCACATTCACGTCGACGAGACCGGCGCACCGGAACGCATTCTCGGGGCGAAACTGCTCGATCTTGCCTGTCCGAACGGCAAACTGACGTCGCAACAGGTTCGCGAGGCGGCGTCCGCGCGCGGGAATCCGCACCACGCCCAACCCGGGGTCGTGTCGCTCACGCAACCGACGGAACTCGGCACGCTTTACTCCCCTTCCGAAGTGCGGGAGATTTGCGATACGGCCCACGAACTCGGCCTGCTCGTGCACATGGACGCCGCCCGTATCGGTAACGCCACCGCGGCGCTCGGTGGCGACCGGACGGCATTGCGATCGTTCACCGTCGATGCGGGAGTCGACGTGTTGTCATTCGGAGGCACGAAGGCCGGCATCGTGTTCGGAGAAGCGGTCGTGTGGTTCGATCCCCGGCGGGCCGATCGTGCCGAGTACCTGCGCAAGAACGTCACGCAACTGCACTCCAAGATGCGCTACATCTCTGCCCAGTACGAGGCCCTCCTTGCCGACGATTTGTTCATCACGCTCGGTCGTATGGCCAACGATGCCGCACGCTCGCTGTACGACGCGACTCGACACCACGTCGAACTCGGCCTGACTACCGCACCAGCGGTGAACAGCCTCTTCCCCACGCTCCGGGACCCCGCCAAGACCCGACTGCAGGAATGGTCGTTCTTCTGGGATTGGGACACGGCTGCCCACCAGGTGCGATGGATGACGGCCTGGGACGTCACTGCGCAGGATGTGGCCGCGTTCGCTGCCGGAGTCAACGCGGCACTCGCTAATTGACTCGTTGGTTAGTTCTCCCCTAGCCTCTGGTCGGCGGCAAATCCTGCCGGCAAGGAGCGGTCATGACGAGTCTCGACTTCAAGTTCCGACTTGAGACGGAGGATGACTGGATGATGCACGGCGCATGCCGAGGGCTCTCCGACATCTTCTTTGCACCGCTTGCCGAACGACCGCAAACGCGACTTCGGCGCGAGGAGCGTGCTCGTAAGGTGTGCATGGAATGCCCGGTGCTGGAGACGTGTCGCGATTTTGCCCGGACCCATCGTGAGTACGGGTTCTGGGGTGGAGAGAGCGAGGAGGAGCGGCATGCCGCCGGCTTCCGACTCATCGCCCCGATCGGCGTTCGCCTCCCCTAGCCGGCGAGCCCACCGCTGCACCGTCCGACGACCGGGAGTCGAGGCGACGTCATGACGGCGAACCCCTTGCTCGGCGATGCCGAGCGCGTCGTGCGCGAGGCCTGGGTCGACCTTGCGTCCAAGGTCGGCGATCAACGGCGTGTCGTTGCAACCCTCGAGGTGAGCGCTCACGTGTCCACCAACCGGGTGTTCCGGGTGGTCCTCGACGACCACTCGTCGATCGTCGCGAAGGTGTCGTCGTACGGGTCGTACTTCCTCTTCGCCGAGGACCACGACCGACTGGCCCGCTGTTCCGCGCTACTTCGTCACGGTCGGTGGGCGGGATTCCTCGCAGACGTGCTCGTCGTCGACAAGCGTCCGTACACCTGGTACGACGGTCGGTGCTGGTGCGTCTTCTACACCGAGGTTGAACGCGCCGAGTCGCTACCGCGGGTGCTGTCGCAGGCCGACGTCCCGGGTTTCGCGCGTGAGATCGCCCGCTTCCATCACGCGTGCGCGGAGATGGCGCCTGCGCTTCCGGCGGTGTCCAATTCGGTCAAGGGAGATGCCATCCACTTGCTCGACCAGTTGACGAATCCGTTTGCGCCGCGCAACTTCGACCTGCCGCCCGAGGACATCGGAGTCCTCGCCCGCTTCACCCACGACCTGTTGTTGCATCTCGAGCATGTCCACTACGACGAGTGGAAGAAGATCCCGATCCTCGTCGACTGGAACCTCGGAAACTTCAGCGTCGTACGTCACGACGGCGAGATCCGGCTCTTCTCCCGCTGGGACTACGACTGGTTCCGGATCGAGTCGAGGCTGCTTGACTTCTACTTCCTCTCACGGGTGTCGTCGAGTACCGGCGACCGGACGTCCTTCACCTACTCGCCCCACACGCTCGTCGAACCGCGGTTCGTCGGGTTCGTCCGTGCGTACCACAAGGTGAACCCGTTGTCCCGGCGCGACATCGAATTCCTTCCGTACGCCTACCGAATCTTCATCCTCAATTACGTGGTTCGGGAGGGTGCGCGGTTCTTCCGCGACGATCTCTGCACACAGTTCCGCCGCGATGCCGCCCACGGCTATCTCGATGCGTCGACCAAGCTCGACCTGCGGCCGCTGCTCGAGGTGGTCGGCGACTGACGTGCAGCCGCGATGTCCTCAGTCGAGGCGTCGGAGTTCCTGCTTGAACCGGGCCGTCCGGGCGACGTAGTTCTTGGCCCCGTAGGCGATGTCTTGGGACCTGGCGCGTCCTTCCTTCATGGTGGCGGGACTTCCCACCGCCAGGGCCCCGGCCGGCACCACAACGTCGTTCAGCACCACGGAATTGGCAGCAACGATGGCCCCCGTACAGACCCTCGCCCGGTGCAGGACGATCGCACCAGAACTGACCTGGGCGCGGTCCTCCACGATGCAGGCCTCGAGGTGTGCGAGATGGCCGATAACGCAGTCATCACCGATCGTGGTCGGCCACTCGATGGTCGTGTGCACGACCGTCCCGTCCTGGATGCTCGTACGGGCACCGATCCGGATCTCCCCGTCGTCACCGCGCAATACCGCGGTCGGCCACACGCTCGACTGGGGCCCAATGGTGACCGAGCCGATAACCACTGCATCGGGATGCACGTATGCGCTGGGGTCGATACGCGGCACCTGGGAGCCGAGCGCGTAGATGGGCACGAAATAGTTCTACTAGCGTGGGACCTCCATGGCTCGCCGTATCGACATCGAGGTCACGAGCACGCGTCCCGACGGCAGCTTCACCTGGCGTCAGGCGGGTGCCAAAGCACCGAAGGGCTCCGGCGCAGCCGGCCTGCTCCCCGACGGCAGCAAGGTGGGCGACGTCCTTCGTGCCGACATCGAGATGGACATGGATGGTGCGGTCGTGTTGGCCATCGCACCCGTCAAGATGCGAGAGCGCAATGTCACGCTGTTGGCGATTACGGGCTCGGGCGTCGATTTCAAGCCGGTCACCGAGATTTCGACGAACCGGCGCAACCGTCCCCCGCGGGACAAGGGAGCACGCGGGGCGCGCGGCGGCCGCGGCGATCGACGCGAACGACCTGGTGCCGACACTCGGCGCGACTCCCAGGGTGGCACGCCGCGACGCGAGTTCACTCCTCCCCCGCCGGAACTTCCGAAGCGCCCTCGCCCCACTCGACTCCGTCCTGGCAACGTTCACCGCACGGCCGTGCTCGAGGCGCTGAAGCCCGAGGAACGCGTGCTCGCCGAGAAGGCGGTCGAGGGTGGAATCGGAGCAGTACGCAAGGCAGTCAATGCCCAGAACGAGCAGTTGAAGAAGGAGGGCAAGCCGGTCATCAACGCCAATGCCCTCGTCGACCTCGTCGTCGAGATGTTGCCGCGCCTGCGTATCGCCGAGTGGCGCGACAGTGTGGAAGCGGTCGAGAAGATCATCGACACGGTCGACCTCCGCGATCTGCGGGCGATCGTTGCCAAGTCGAATGATCCGACCCTCCTGAAGGATGCGTCGCTCAACGAGAAGCGCGATGAGTTGCGTCAAGCGCTCGATAGACGGCAGGCAACCGAAATCCAGCATTGGACCGAGGATCTGCAGGCTGCAGCCGACGTCGGGCGAATCGTGGCGGCCCTGAAGATTGCCGCACAGCCTCCGAAGGCCGACTTGCGCCCGTCCGAGGAATTGCGCCGCAGGCTCATTGCGCTGACGCTCGAACAGCTCTCTCCACTGTCGACGAGCGATCGCTGGATCATCGTGCTCGAGGCCCTCGCCTTTGCCCCGATCCACAACGAGGTCGTTCCTACCGCGACTCCGGCCAAGGTCACCCCGGAACTCACGGCGACCGTCACCCGACTCGCACCCGCGATTCCGCGGATCGCAGCACTCTTCGGAATCACCGCCGACCCGAAGGCCCGTATGCCCCGCCCGCTACGCAACGAGTGGCGCGATCGCAAGGGAAAGAAGGGCGACAAGTCGGCAGCGGCACCCGCGGGTCGCAAGCCGACCGGACCGAGTGCCGATGTCGTGCCATCAACGGCCGAGGTCGTGCCGACCATCGTCGCCGACGCCGCACCCGCGACAGCGGTGACCGAAGCCGGCGACAACTAGGCTTCCGCGCATGTCAGATGCGCACATCGTTACCTATGAAGTCAGCGGCAAGGTCGCACTCATCACCCTCAATCGTCCCGACGCCCGTAATGCCGTCAACGGGGACGTCGCAGCAGGTATGGAAGCCGCCATCGACGCGATGGAGGCGGATGACAACGTCTGGATCGGAGTGCTCAAGGCCAACACCGCCGGTCAGGAGCGTCCCGTGTTCTGTGCCGGCGCAGACCTGAAGGCCATCAACTCCGGCAAGGCCGGCGACCTAAACACCGCCCGCGGCGGGTTTGCGGGCTTCGTCTACCGCGAGCGCAAGAAGCCGGTCATCGTCGCCGTGGATGGCCTGGCTACTGCCGGAGGCTGCGAGATCGTGCTGGCTGCCGACATGGTGGTTGCCAGCACGCGCTCGGCGTTCGGTCTGGCCGAGGCGAAGCGGAACCTCATTGCCGGTGCTGGAGGGCTCTTCCGACTGCCGAGGATTCTCGGTCGCAACGTGGCGATGGAGGCGATTCTTACCGGTGACCCGATTCCCGCCCAACGTGCCTACGACCTCGGAATGGTGAATCAATTGTGCGAGCCGGGTAAGGCCGAGGAGGCGGCGATGGCCCTGGCCGCCCGCGTGTGCGCCTGTGCGCCGCTGGCCGTTTGGGAGAGCCGAAAGGTCGTTCTCGCAGCCGATACCAACGACGATGCAACGCTGATCAAGATGACCAACGAGGGCTTCGGTCGGGTCTTGCAGAGCGAGGACACCAAGGAAGGTCTGACCGCGTTCATCGAGAAGCGCCAGCCCCAGTGGAAGGGTCGCTGATTACACCTCGCCCGACGCGGTGATCAATCGGGCGGTGAGCCCGTTGCGCTCGTAGAGGTTCTTGGTACCCCTGTCGCCGGGAAGGGCGTATGCGTCGATCCGGACACAACCCCGCTCGCGGGCCACACGTCGGACTCCGGCGATGAGTGCGTCACCGATGCCGACTCCCCGCGCCGGAGCCGTGACGTACACGCGTTCGATGGTGGCGACCGCTTCGGCATTCACGGCCGACACGCGGATTGCTGCGAACCCCACCACGATGCCCTCGACGTCCGCAACGATGGTGAAGCCGCTGTCGTGATGCAGGGCCGAACCGTGCTCTGCGAAGAACGCAGCGGCTCCCCTCGCCTCTGCAGATTCCGATCTGCACTCCGACTCGAGCCGGCGGCAGGCGTCGTCATCGTCCGGCTCGGCGAGCCGCACGACTGGAGTCACGGGCGGTTGCGGTCGAAACGGGCGCGCGCCTGGCGAACGCCGACCTTGACCACCATCTCGCCGAGGTTCCGCAACTGGGACACCCGCTGGGCCACGGTGGTCTCGTCGTTCAGCCGAACGTCACCGACGTTCTGCACCACCTGCTGGGCGACGACGATCGGAATACCGACGAGCGCCTCGACGATTGCCCGTGCCGTCGCGACACGCTCATTGACCGTCGTCTGGGACACGTTCACGCCGTCGGGAAGAGCGGACACAGATCGTGGTCCACCGGGCACTTCGGTGCAGACTTGCGGACCAGGAGGAAGCACTGCTGACAGTGCTCCTCGTCGGGTCGCCGCGGTTGGAGGAGCGGAGTTCCGTCCGTGACGTCCTCGAGGTCGACGACTTCACCCTCCTCGTCGGGCGGTAGGTCGTCGCCGCTGCGGAGTTTCTCCTGCAGGATCGTGGCGAGGTCGGCTTCCTCATCGTCGGCCGAGGCGAACTCGTTCTCATCTTCTTCGGTCTTTCGTTTGCGAGGCTTGACGTCCTCGTCGTCGTCGAGGTTGAGGCGCTCCTCGTCGGCGGCTGCGGTCTTGCCTGCAGTCGATTTGTCGTCGCTACTGGCCGCGTCATCCTGCCCGGCGTCGTCGGTATCCGCGTCCTCGTCGAGATCGTCGGGGTCGACGTCGAGACCAGCGAGATCGTCGGGGTCGACGCCCTCCAACTCGGGCTCATCCATCGATTCTGGGGTGTCGGAGTCGTCGCTCATTATCGGGCGCGAACCTTAGCCGATTTCCGGGGGAAGCGGGCGAATGAGACGACGGGGGGATACATCGACCCCCGATTGCCCCCAACCCCCTGCCCGTCTACGGTTCGCGGGTACCCCGGCGTTGCTCGATACGACGTTCGGCCTCCAGGCGCTCCAGGAGCGGGGCCTCGGTCGTCAGGTGGGTCATCGCATCGGCCACCGCCCGGTGCCCGGCCCGTGTGGCAATCAGGCGGTGCATCTCCAGGACCACGCGCCGGTAGGCGGGGTGTCCCTGGGGGGCCGATCGGAGCTCCAGCATGTGCATCGCCTCGCGGGCGTTGAATTGCATCACGTACCGCATGCGATGCGCCATTGCCACCGCATAGGGGGCCTGTTCCGGATAGTCGGGTCGCAACAGCTCGTACAGTGCAGCCGATCGCTCCATCGTTGCATCGAACACGTCCGCTCCCCCGGCCTCGTCGACGAGTTCGGGTCGGGCGTATCCGTGGTGCGGGGTGAGACGCTGCCACTCGATCGTGAGCAGTCGGTGCCGTTGCAGGTCGCGGAAGGCCCCGTAATCTCCCAGAACGTCGAAGCGGTACGACAAGCGTTCGAATGCCCGCCCGGGCTTGTGGCGGCGGTTCGTGCGCTCACCGACGTAGGCGCTGATGAGCGCAACACGCTGTACGTGGGTGAGCGACCGGACCCGCTCCAGCAACTGGGATTCCGGGAGATGCGACGACGAGTAGCAGATTGCGGCGAGGAGCTTGTCCTCACCGTCCGGATCGAAATCCACCAGCGTGACCTCGGGGGACTCCGTCGGCTCGACGATTCCGAAGTACTCGTCCACGAGGTCGGCGGTGTTCGATGCATTGTCGGCGAGGTACCGACTCCATGTTTCGCCTCGGTCGGGCATGTCGACGCGGCGCAGGAACGTGGGTATCACCTTGCGCAGCTCGGTCAGCATCATGTCGGCGTAGGCCCGCGCCTCGGGAAGCGGATTCGCGCGCATCCGCAGGAGCAGTGCCTCGTAGCCCTGTCCCGTGCCGTAGATGCCCACGTTCGACAGCGACGCGGCCGGTAGTACGCCGCGGACGGCATCGAGTGCCTTGGCCCTCGTCGCCTGACGGTAGATGAAATCCGAGTCGTTCGTGCCGCGCGGCACCGTTGCGCGCACGTGGGTGGTGACCTGCTCGACGAGTTCGCTGTAGGTGTCGAACATCCGGTCCATATCGCCGACGTAACGCGTGCCCAGCGGTCCGCTGCACACCTCGGGATCGCGGTAGTAGCGGTATCGGCCCCCGAGGCGGGCGTCGTACGAGATGTACCGGGTGCTCTGTTCGAGGTACGACATGAGTCGACCCCACTCGAGGATCTTGGTCAGCAGGTTGGACGCCTGTTCGCAGGCGAGGTGGACTCCTCCGAGCTGAGCGACGGAGTCGTCGCCGTACTCCACGAAGATCCGCTCGTAAAGTTCCTCGGCCCGCGACATGCCGACGGTGGCATCGACCGTCTCGTCACCCGTCAGGTCGAGATCACCGACGAACTCATCCAGGAAGAGGCGCCGGAGGCTCTTGGCCGTTCGGCTGTACCTGGCGAACAGCGCACCCTTCACCACTTCCGGGAGGTTGACGAGTGCGAATACCGGCAGGTCGAGGTTGGTGAAGTACCGCCGGAGCACCACCGACTCCTCGGCAGTGAACTGTTCCGGAACGTAGACCGACACGAGTGCCGATACTACGAAAGTTGCTTGCGGATCTAGAGCACCCCTTCGGGGACCTTGCCGTCGCCGAATGCGTCCTTGACGCTGCGCTGGAGTTCGGCCCGCGCCCAGAGGTCGATCACGGTCATCGCCATGATCTTGGCGCCATCGAGGACGGCCTGGTCGGCCTCCTTGGACGTGGTGTAGTCGGCGAACTGCGGGGAATGTAGCGAGACGCCCCGCGGGGCCACGGCCAGCATCGGATGGATGGTCGGGGCAAGGTAGCTCACGTTGCCCATGTCGGTCGAGCCACCCCCTGTTCCGGGGAGGTAGGCGGACGTGAGCGGGCGACCGAGCATCGTCGAGTTGGCGGCGTACGCGTCGAGCAGCGGGATGTTGTCGACGATGTCGGCGTAGGCATGCGTATCCCACGCCATCTCCATTCGGCAGTCCGCGGCAACGGCGCCAGCCTCGAGGCAGGCCGTGACGCGTTGCTTCAACGGTTGGAGCGTTTCGATGGTGTCACTCCGGACGTACCAATCCATCTCGGTCTCACGAGGCACGATGTTGGGTTTCTCTCCCCCCTTGGTGATGATGCCGTGCACTCGTTCGGTGGGTCGAATGTGCTGCCGCAGTGCCGCCACGTTCATGTAGCCGAGGACGGCGGCATCGAGTGCATTGCGCCCGAGGTGCGGGGAAACGGCGGCATGGGCGGCCTGGCCGTGGTAGCGAACGAGCGCCTGCTGGATCGCGATGGCGTTCATT
>JBIJCI010000039.1:0-15685 GCA_044344715.1 Ilumatobacteraceae bacterium
CGACCCGACCAGCACCTTCATCGTGCCGGGCAAGCAGGTGTTCAACGAGGGAACCGAGTGGGAGCAGGAGATCAAGGACGCGTATCCGCACCCCAAGGAGCCGATGACGGTGCGAAAGATTCTCGTCGACTCGTCCAACCTCGGCACCGTGCAGATATCGCAGCTGCTCTCGGTGGAACGCAACCGTGAGTGGCTGGCCGCGTTCGGGTTCGGTGAGAAGACCTCGCTCGGGTTTCCGGGGGAGTCGCGGGGACTGCTCAAACAAGCCCGCAACTGGCAGGGTACGGAGACGTTCACCTTCGCGTACGGCTACGGCTACGCGTCGACGCCGATCCAGCTGGTGTCGGCGGTGAACGTGGTTGCCAACGACGGGGTGTACGTCGGACCGAGGATCGTGACGGCGACCAGCGACGAACGCGGAGTCGTGACACCGATGCCCGACGCGCCGACCCGTCGTGTGCTCTCGAGTGCAACCGCCGCCACCATGCGCACGCTGATGACCGACGTCGTCTGCTACGGAACCGCGCAATTGGCGAAGATCCCCGGGCTGTCCGTTGCCGGCAAGACCGGCACCGGGTACATCCGGCAGGACAACGGAACGTACGTGAAGGACGACGGATCGCGTGCCTACTTCGCGTCGTTCGTCGGATTCCTCCCGGCCAGCAATCCGGAGTTCACGGTGCTGGTCTCGATCGACGAACCGGATCCCGCATCCCAGGATCGCTTCGGCGGAACCGCCGCCGCGCCGGTCTTCGCGCGCATCGGACAGGTGATTGCCACCGAGTTGCAGCTCCGACCCGGTCCGCAGGACGGCGGCTGCGTCGGCAAGCGGCCCGCCGAACTCGGGAAGGGACACTGACGGCATGGTGAGCATCAACCGTCTGATCGATCGTGCAGCGCAGGGAGAGCCCGGGGTGGTGCCGATGCGACTGTTGGGCGACGGCAGTGTGACGATTTCCGACGTGACGAACGACAGCAGCGACGTGCGTGACGGCGCCATCTTCTGCTGCGTTCGTGGTGAGCGTCACGACGGGCACACATTCGCCGGTGAGGCGGTGCGGCGGGGCGCAGCCGCCCTGCTCGTCGACCATCCGCTCGACGAGGTGCAGGTGCCGCAAATCGTCGCGGGCGACACTCGCGAAGCGATGGGTCAGTTGGCCGCCGCATTTCACGATCATCCGAGCCGAGCACTCGCCGTGGTCGGAGTGACCGGCACCAACGGAAAGACGACGACGGCACACATGCTCGGCTCGATGCTCGAGCAGTCGGGGAGGAAGACGACCGTCATCGGCACGTTGACCGGAGTGCGGACGACGCCGGAAGCCCCCGAGTTGCAGAGGACCCTGGCCACCGAGCGCCTGGCTGGTACGCAGGCCGTCGTGATGGAGGTGTCGTCTCACGCCCTCTCGCTGAAGCGCGTGGCGGGAACGCACTTCGCCGCGGCAGTCTTCACCAACCTCGGACACGATCACCTCGACTTCCACGGTTCCCGCGAGGAGTACTTCGCGGCAAAGGCGAGTCTCTTTCGTCGTAACTTCACACCGTTGGCGGTGGTGAACCGCGATGACGAGTACGGACGTCGAGTCGCAGGAATGACCGATACGCACGTCGTTACCTACGGTCGGGACGATGCCACCGAGGTCGAGGTTGAGTCGTCCACCAGCACGTTCTCGTGGCGGGGCACACGGCTGCGTTGCAGCGTCGGCGGCGACTTCAACGTGATGAACGCGATTGCGGCCGCCACGACCGCCGCCGAGTTGGGCGTGACGAGCGACGGAATCGCCGCCGGACTGGCGAACCTTCCGCGGATTCCCGGTCGGTTCGAAGACATCAATCCCGGCGGGAATTTCGCCGTCGTCGTCGACTACGCCCATACCCCGGAGGCACTGCGACAGGTGCTCGCATCCGCCAGGTTGGTTGCCCGCGACCGCGGCAGGGTGATCGTCGTGTTCGGCTGCGGAGGCGACCGCGATGCGGGCAAACGCCCGGCCATGGGTGCCGCGGCCTGCGTCGCCGATCGCGTCATCGTGACGAGCGACAATCCGCGCAACGAGGATGCCCGGACGATCATCGACTCGATCACCGCGGGTGTGCCGATGGACAAGAGGAACATCGTCATCGTCGAGGAGGATCGTCGGCGGGCCATCGAACTCGGGTGCAGGGAGGCGGCACGAGGGGACGTCGTCGTGATTGCTGGTCGGGGGCACGAACGATTCCAGGAGGTTTCCGGACGGCTCGTTCCGTTCGATGACGCCGAGGTCGCTCGATCCGTACTGGGGGTCTCCGGATGATCGCAATCCTCATGGCAGCGGGAATCTCGATCGTGGCCTCGGCCGGCTTGACGCGAGTCCTGATCGGGTTCTTCGCCCGTCTGGGGAAGGGCCAACCGATCCTCGGTGCCGAGGATCGCGGACCGACGCACCACATGCACAAGCAGGGCACACCGACGATGGGTGGGCTCGCCATCCTCACCGCCGCCTTCATCGGATGGCTGATCCCGCACGTGCGCGACGGTCTCACGTTCTCCGACCAGGCACTGATCATGTGGCTGGCGATCATCGTCCTCGCGGCGATCGGTTTCCTGGACGACTACCTGAAGGTGCGACGTCAGCACAACCGCGGAATCTTCTGGAAGAAGAAGGGTTGGATCACCTTCGGCATCGTGGTGTTGCTCATGTGGCTGTTGGCCGCCCAGACGGGTGTGAGCGAGACCATCTCGTTCACCCGGGCGGAGGTCCCGGGCTGGGACATCTCCACCCCGCTATGGGTGTTGTGGACCGCTCTCATGGTCTGGGCGACCACGAACGCCGTGAACGTCACCGACGGTCTGGACGGGCTGGCGGCAGGTTCGGCGATGTTCGGCTTCGGAGCCTTCGGATTGATCGCCTACTTCGCGTTCCGCAATTCCGAGATCTACTCGGCGATCGTCAACCCGCTCGACCTGGCCGTCCTGGCGGCGGCGATGGCCGGCGCATGCGGCGGCTTCCTCTGGTGGAACGCGGCACCGGCCCGCATCATGATGGGCGACGTCGGTGCACTCGGTATCGGTGCGGCACTCGGACTGCTCGCCGTCACCACGAACACCCACTTCCTCCTACCGATCATCTGCGGGATCAACGTCATGGAGGCGGGATCGGTCGCCATTCAGATGGGCGTCTTCAAGGCCAGCGGTCGCAAGAAGCGGCTCTTCCGGATGTCGCCGATCCACCACCACTTCGAACTGTCCGGGTGGCCGGAGACGACCGTGATCATCCGCTTCTGGTTGCTCGCCGCCCTGTGCGTGGCCGTCGGAGTCGCGCTGTTCATCGCCGACTTCACGAACGAGATCCGGCTCGTGGGTGAGGCGTTCCCGTGACGACCCTGGTGTACGGACTCGCCGTCGCCGGCCGCAGCACCGCCCGTTTCCTCGCCGCGCAGGGTGAGACGCTCGTGCTCGCCGATGATCGTCGCGCAGCCGACAATGCATCGTTTGCCTCATCCCTCGGCGCCGAGCTGCTCGAGGGACCCGATGCGGCGATGTCGTGTGCACGGCGCATGGGGGAGTTCGCACGGTTGGCGCCGAGTCCCGGGGTGCCCGAGTCGCACCCGATCATCACCAGCGCCCAGCGCGCCGGCGTGGAGGTCGTTTCGGAGATCGAGCTGGCGTACCGTGCCGAGCAGGCCGGCGGTCGACCGCGGCCGATCGTTGCAATCACCGGGACCGACGGAAAGACCACGACGACGCTCATGGCGGCGGCGATGATGGCGGCATCCGGCCGCCGCTCGGCGGCGGTGGGGAACACCGAAACACCCTGGGTGGAGGCGCTCGACGAATCGCACGATTGCTTCGCGGTCGAATGCTCGAGCTTCCGGCTGCACTTCACCCGCGACTTCCGCGCGGAGGCGGCGGTGTGGTTGAACCTCGCACCCGATCATCTCGACTGGCACCGTGACCTCGATTCGTACCGCAGGGCGAAGACTCGCGTTTGGGCGGCAGCGCGATCGGGCGACGTGGCGGTTGCACCCGTGAACGACGACGTGATCGGAGGGAGCGCACGTTCGTCGAACGCCAGGGTCGTTACGTTCGGGCTCAGGTCGGGTGACTACCGGGTGGAGGCGAACGCGCTCGTCGGACCGCAGGGTCGGATCGTCGACATCGGACAGTTGAGTCGTGCGCTTCCGCACGACCTTACGAACGCGCTCGCCGCCAGCGCCATGGTGCTCGAGGCCGGATTGGGCTCGGTCGAGGGAGTAGCGGGCGCGCTTGCCCGATACCAACATGCACCGCACAGGATCCAGCGCATCACCGAGATCGATGGGGTCTCGTACTACGACGACAGCAAGGCGACCAGCCCGCACGCCGCGCAGGCGGCCCTCACGTCGTTCGAGCGCATCGTGCTCATCGCGGGTGGGAAGAACAAGGGTCTGGATCTCTCGTCGATGGCGAGTCAACCCGGACGCATGCGGGCGGTCGTTGCAATCGGTCACTCTGCCGACCTCATCGCCGCCGCCTTCGCCGGCGTGTGCAGGGTCGAGCGTGCCGAATCGATGGAGGCCGCGGTGGAATCGGCCAGGCGACTCGCCGAGCCGGGCGATGCCGTCCTGCTCTCGCCGGGCTGCACGAGTTACGACTGGTATTCCAACTACGCCGAGCGCGGCGACGACTTCGCACGATGCGTGAGGAGCCTGGCAGGGGGGCACGAACAATGACCACGACGAACATCGACGACACGGGCAGGTTCTACGTACCTTCGCTACGTGAGCGGCGCAAGGCCGTGCTGGCAGGTCGACGGCTGCGCAATGCCGATGCGCTGGTGGAAGACGAACCGCACCGCGTCTACTTCGGAATCCTGCTCGTCGTCTCGGTGCTCGTGGCGATCGGTCTGGTGATGGTGTTGTCGGCATCGTCGATCGTGTCGGTGAACAACGGCGGCTCGGCCTTCACAATGTTCCTCAGGCAGCTGACGTGGGCGTTCTTCGGCACCATCGCGGCCTTCGGGACGTACCGCATGCCGTACCACGTATGGCAGAAACTCAACAGGCCGCTGCTCGTCGTCGTGCTCATCCTCAATCTGATGCCGTTCTCGCCGTTCGGAATCTCCGTCAACGGTGCCAGGGCCTGGGTGGAGTTCGGAATCCTCCGCTTCCAGCCGTCGGAGCTGCTCAAGTTCGCGCTCGTGATCTACCTGACGAACACGCTCGGGCGACGACAGCGCGAGCTCACCGACTTCGTCCGCACCTTCCGACCTGCGCTCGCAGCCTGGGGAATTGCCGCCGGTGTTGCGATGCTGCAGCGCGATCTCGGTGCCGCCATCGTGCTGTCCGGTATCGCATTCACCGTGCTGTACATGGCCGGGAGCCCGGGGAGGTGGATCGCAGCGTCGGCTACCGGCGCGATGCTGCTCGGAACCGGGTACATCCTCACATCGTCCTCGCGGGTCAGTCGTTGGACCGCATTCCTCGACATCGAGGGAAACCGCGAGCACACCGCGTACCAGGTGTGGCAGTCGATGCTCGGTATCTCCAACGGCGGATTCCTCGGTGCCGGTCCCGGGGCAGGCACCAGCAAATGGGGCTACGTTCCGCTCGCACACAGCGACTTCATCTTCACGGTGATCGCCGAGGAATTCGGGTTCATCGGCTCGACGATCGTGATCGGTGGCTTCTTCGCCCTCACGTTCCTCGGCTTCATGGTCGCCATGCGCGCCCCCGATTACACCGGCGCGTTGCTCGCCGCCGGAATCACCGTCTGGTTCGCGCTGCAGGCAACAATCAACATCGGCGGGGTCGTCGGGGCGATGCCCGTCACGGGACTCACGTTGCCGCTCATTTCCTACGGAGGTAGTTCGTTGATGATCACACTGAGTGCAGCGGGCTTGTTGTTGAACGTTGCACGCAAGATCCACTGACGCTGGGATAGCGTTCGGCACGGTTCTGTGACGACGCAAGCCCCACCCTCGTCGCCGCGAGTCTTCGCCGTCATCGCCGGTGGAGGCACGGCCGGTCACATGCTCCCGGCGTTGGCGATCGCCGAGCAGCTGGTGGAGCGCGGTCGGGCAACCCGATCCATTGCCTTCGTCGCGTCGCGGCGGCCGATCGACGAACGACTCCTGTCCGCCACCGACCATCCCCGGCTACTTCTGGCAGTCGACGGCATCCAGCGCAGCCTTGCTCCGCGTGCACTCTGGCGAACCGCGCTCGCAGTCCCGAAGATGGTCGTCGCGGTGGCAATCGCCACGCGTCGTCTGCGCACCTGGCAGCCGCGCGTCGTGGTGAGCGTCGGCGGATTCGCCAGTGAGCCGGCCGTCCGTGCTGCGCGAGCCCTCGGAATCCCGGTGGTGGTGGTGAGTTACGACGTGCGCCCCGGTTTGGCAACCCGTCGGCAGGCCAGGCACGCAGCGGCGGTCGCCGTCGCGTTCGCGGGATCGAAACTTCCCGGTGCCCGGCACACGGGGGCTCCCGTCCGGAACGACGTTCGACGACTCGTACGTAGTGCTGCCCGCAACGATCCGGCCCGGGTGCAGGCGGCAGAACTGTTCGGTATCGATCCGTCGCGCACCGTGGTGGTGGCGATGGGAGGTTCGCTCGGATCGCGGACGGTAAACGCGGCCGTCGAGTCGTGGGTGGCGCGGAACCCGCGTCGCTCGGACGTGGCCGTTCTGCATCTGGTCGGCGAGCGATTCATCGACGAGGAACCGTCGTTGCCCGAGTCCGATATCCGCTACGTGCGACGCGCCAGTCACGCGACGATGTCCGACGTCTGGTGCCTGGCCGATGTCGTGGTGTGCCGAGCCGGCGCCAGCACCATCGCCGAGATCGCCACGGTGGGCGTGCCGGCACTGGTGCTGCCCTGGGGTGAATCGGCCGATGCACACCAGACGGAGAACGCGCGCTGGCTCCTCGATGCCGGCGCGGCCGTCGTGGTCGTCGAAGCAGAGATCCCTGCCCGCTTCGACGCGGAACTCACCCGTTTGGTGGATGATCCGGTATCGCGCGAACGGCTCGCTGCCAAGGCCCACGCCCTCGGCGGGCTGAACAGGTCGTCGGCAATCGGTTCACTCATCGAATCGATCGCCCGCTGACATGAGCGCCCCCGTGCCGGTGTTCGTGTGAGGTGGCGATCGTGACGAAGCAGCGCATCCATGTGGTCGGCGTCGGCGGCCCCGGCACCAGTGCAATCGCCATCATCCTGCGCGAGATGGGTCACGACGTGTCGGGGAGCGACGTCCGCGAGACTCCGTTGCTCGACGAGCTGCGCAGCGTCGGTGTGGTGGTCAACGTTCCCCACGATGAGCGGGTCGTCGTGGACCGTGACATCGTGACGCACTCGGCCGCGGTGCGCCCGACGAACGTCGAGCTTGTTGCGGCTCGGGCAGCAGGCATCGAGGTTCTCTCGAGGGCGGCCATGCTCGGATGGATGACCGCGCAGGCGGACACCGTCGCCGTGGCGGGCACGCACGGCAAGACCACGACGACCACACTGCTCACGCTGATGCTGCAGGCGGCGGGTCAGGACCCCGGCTATCTGATCGGAGCCGAGGTGCCGCAGCTGCCGAGGAGTGCACATTGGGGAAGCGGGCCCTTCATCATCGAGGCGGACGAGAGCGACTCGAGCCACCGCGCGATCAAACCGCGGGCGACGATCCTCACCAACGTGGATGTCGACCATCTCGACGAGCACGGTTCGTTCGACGGCATCGTCGCATCATTCGATGCCTACCTCGGCGAGGTGCCCGGGCCGAAGGTGCTGTGCGCGGAGGATCCGACCACTGCCGGACTGGCACGCGCTCACGGCGCCGTCACCTACGGCTTTACCGACGCCGACACCACCGCGAGTGATCTCGTACACCATGCGGGTGGCACGCAGTTCGTCGTGCACGACGAAACGGGTCGCCACGACGTGAGCCTGCCGCTGCGCGGCCGGCACAACGTGCTCAACTTCCTGGCGGCATTCACGATGGCGCGACGTCTGGGTGCCGACCCACGAGCAGCGATCGAGTCCGTTCGTGGCTTCGGTGGCGTACGACGCCGCTTCGAGATCCGCGCCGTCGACGGGGGAGCCACGTTCGTCGACGACTACGCCCACCTTCCGGCCGAGATTTCCGCCGTGCTCGGCGCCGTGCGGGCGGATCGTCCTGCGTGGAAGCGTGTCATCGCCGTCTTCCAGCCCAACCGGTTCAACCGCATGGCGGTGATGTCGGATGCCTACCGCGACGCGTTCGTCGACGCCGACGTGGTCGTCGTCACCGACATCTATGCATCCGGAACCGACCCGATCGACGGAGTGAGCGGACGGCTGGTGGTCGATGCGGTGCGCGGCGCGCATCCGTCGGCGCGGGTCGAGTGGTGCAAGGAACGTACGGAGCTCGTCGACTTCATCGCCCGCGAAGCACGGGAGGGTGATGTGTGCGTCTCAATGGGCTGCGGCGATATCGAGACGTTCCCCGATGAGGTGGTGGCCCGTCGGCGAGACTTGACACGTGGTGTCTGACGACGAACGCGATCCGCGCCGAACGAGGGCCCTCGACCGTCTCGGTGTGTTGCTCGGTCCACGGGTTCGCCGCGACGTGGAACTTGCGCCCTTCACCACCTACAAGGTGGGTGGACCAGCAAGTCTCTTCATGGTCGCGCACTCGATCGACGACCTTCACGCGGTGAGCAATGCGCTGCGCGAACAGCGGGTGCCGATCCTCGTCATCGGTCGTGGCAGCAATCTCCTCGTCGCAGACGAGGGCTTCGAAGGACTGGTGATCATGCTCGGTGAGTTCGCCGAACAGATCACCTGGCCGAGCAAACCCACGCCACCCAGGGTGGTTGCCGGCGGGGCGGTGCCGCTGCCGGTCCTGGCGCGTCAATGTGCCAGCCACGGCCTCACGGGATTCGAATGGGGTGTCGGAGTGCCGGGCTCGGTCGGCGGTGCGGTGCGGATGAATGCCGGTGGCCATGGGAGCGACGTCGCGGCGAGCATCGAGTCGGCGAAGGTCTTCCATCTCGGGAAGGGAATCGTGGCCAATGTCGCGGGATCCGACCTCGGGTTGCGGTTCCGTGGTAGCGACCTCCAACCCCATCACGTCGTGCTCTCGGCCACGTTCGCATTGTCGTGGGGTGACCAAGCGGCGAGTGAGGCAGAGATTGCCGAGATCGTCAGATGGCGTCGCGAGCACCAGCCCGGCGGACAGAACGCGGGTTCGGTGTTCGTCAATCCCGAGCCCGGCGGTGGATCCGCCGGTGCAATCATCGATCGGGTCGGTCTGAGGGGCCTACGAATCGGTTCGGCGGTCGTTTCCGACAAGCACGCCAACTTCATCCAGTGCGATCCGGGCGGTAGCGCCGCCGATGTTGCCGACCTGATGGCGGAGGTGCGCGAGCGCGTTCGTGACGAGACCGGGATCGACCTGCGCAGTGAGATTCGGCTCGTCGGATTCGACGAGGAGATTGCGGCGGATGCGGGGGCACGTGCCGCCGACGGTGCCGACTCGACCATCGCCGCGACACGGGTGCTCACGCCGCTCGACAAGGTGTTCGGTCCGCTCGCCGGCGACGACACGTTGAGCGGTGCAACGATCACGCCGCCGCTTCCGCCCGATGCCGTGAGCGAGCTACGGGAGCTGTTCGCGGATACGGAGGGTGCCGAGCGTCCGGATTCGACCCCGTCGGACGGTATGTCGACGGGCACCACGGATACCGCCACGGACGAAACTCCGGTGGCGACGGTTGTCGACATCTCGACGGCTGCAGCTGCCCCGGCCACCGAAGACGAGACGCCCGAGCCGGTCGTCATCGACGACGCTGATCACCTGTGGCCGCACGAACGCACCGAGGGCTCCGCGTCGCTCACCCTCGATCCCACGAGTCCGTTCGCCGAGCTTTCCGCTCCGGGTTCGGCAACGACCGGACTTGCCGACGTGATCGTCGATTCGCGGATCGCCAAGCACCGCGTCCGCCGACGTCTCGCTCGGCTGCATATCTCGCCGCTCGTCGGTTTCGGGATGTTCATCGTCGTCGCTGCGTTCGTGTTGGTGTTGCTCGCCTCGCCGATCTTCGCGGCGCGCGACTTTGAGGTGTCCGGGGCGACCTACACCAATCCCGCGTTGCTGGAGAGCGTGAAGGAGTCGATGCGGGGATCGAGCGTGTTCACCGCCGACATCGATGCAGCCCGTCGTCGCCTGGAGGGCGATCCGTGGGTCCGCCGCGTCCGCATCAGCTGGTACCTCCCCGATCGGATCGTCATCGAGATCGACGAACGGACGCCCGTTGCCTGGTTCGTCGGTGTCGACAACCGTGCCAGGGTCCTCGATTTTGAGGGTCGCGTCATCGAGGTCCTGGACGGCCAGCCGACGGCGCTGATGAAGATCGAGGGTGTGGGGCCGAACCTGCCGCCGGGCACGCTGCCGAGTCCTGTTTACCAGGCCGCTGCCCAGCTCGCGATCTCGCTTCCCGACGACCTCCGGGGCGCTACCCAACACCTCACGGTGGCCGGGCCGGAGTCTCTGGGCTTCGTACTCGACACGGGAACCGTCATCAACCTCGGGGCGCCCGTGGACATACGGAACAAACTGACGGCCGTCTCGACCGTGCTGATCCGACAGGATGCCGAGTTCATCACGGCCATCGACGTTTCGAGCGGTCAGCCAATCGTTGCGAACGGCTAGCCTTCCTGAGGTAGAGGTTGAGCCTCAGGCTCAACTTGGGGGTTAAAAGGACAACATGCCAAGCAACTCGCAGCACTCGCCGATTGCGGTCATCAAAGTCGTCGGAATCGGCGGTGGGGGCGTCAACGCCGTCAATCGGATGATCGAAGCGGGGCTTCGTGGTGTCGACTTCGTCGCCATCAACACCGATGCCCAGGCGCTGATCATGAGCGACGCAAGCTTCAAGATCGACATCGGCCGTGAGCTCACCCGCGGCCTCGGTGCGGGCAGCGACCCCGAGGTTGGTCGACAGGCGGCCGAGGCGCACCGTGACGAGATTCAAGAACATCTCGCCGGTGCCGACATGGTGTTCGTAACGGCCGGTGAAGGCGGAGGAACCGGCACCGGCGCGGCGCCGATCGTCGCGGAAATCGCGCGGAGCGAAGGCGCGCTCACCATCGGCATCGTGACCCGTCCGTTCTCGTTCGAGGGTCGCCGCCGGGCCGTGCAGGCCGACGCCGGCATCGCAAAGTTGAAGGAGAAGGTGGACACGTTGATCGTGATCCCCAACGAGAAGTTGCTCTCGATCGCCACCGACAAGACCACGCTGCTCGATGCATTCAAGAAGGCAGACGAGGTGCTCATGCAGGGAGTGTCGGGCATCACCGGCATCATCACCACCCCGGGCCTCATCAACACCGACTTCGCCGACGTGAAGATGATCCTCGCCAACGCGGGCTCGTCGCTCATGGGAATCGGTGTCGCCAGCGGTGACAAGCGCGCGTCCAATGCGGCGATGGCGGCCATCACGTCCCCGATGCTCGAGTCCGCGATCGAAGGTGCACGCGGCATCCTGCTCAACGTTGCGGGTCCGAGCGACCTCAGCCTCTTCGAGCTCAACGAGGCGGCCGAGACGGTGGCGCGAGTCGCCCACCAGGATGCCAACATCATCCTCGGAACGGTCATCGACGACGACCTCGGCGACGAGGTGCGTGTCACGGTGATCGCATCGGGTTTCGAACGCTGGGACTCCGGTGCCGCCCGAATCGCGACGCGTGGCGACGGCGCCAGCCGCGGAGCGCAGCGTCCCGAAGCGGGGCGCGGCAGCTCGCGTATCCGCGAGATCTTCGGCGCGGGCGACGGCGACGATCTCGACATCCCCGATTTCCTCAAGTAGTCGCAGCACGTTGGACGAAGCCACCGTCGCTCGTCGACTGGAGGCCCTCCGTGAGACCGTCTCGGGCGGTTCGTCCCACGGTCCGGTGACGATCTGTGCGGTGACGAAAGGTTTCCCCGCGGAGGTGATTCGGCTGGCGGCGCGACTCGGCTGCGAAGCCATCGGGGAGAACTATGCCCAGGAGGCGCTGGCGAAGATTGCCGAGGTGGGTGGCGGGCATCCACCGTTGCACTTCATCGGACGACTCCAGGGCAACAAGATCAAGCAGCTTGCCGGCATCGTGGCCGTGTGGCAGAGCATCGACCGGGTGTCGCTGGTGGATGAGCTCACCCGGCGTGCACCTGGCGCACGGATCTTCGTACAGGTCAATGCGACGCAGGAAGCGGACAAGGGGGGTGCCAGCGTGACCGATACCCCGGTACTCGTCGCTACTGCACGACGCCAGGGGCTCGACGTGGCGGGGTTGATGACGGTCGGCCCGACCGATGGAGACCCCGAGGGAACCCGTCGGGCGTTCCGCACGGTGCGACGATTGGCCGACGAACTCGGGCTCCCGGGATGTTCCATGGGGATGTCCGGTGATCTCGACATCGCGCTCGCCGAGGGAACGACGATGGTCCGTATCGGGTCGGCGTTGTTCGGTGAACGTCCGTAGATAGCCGTGGAAATTGCGGTAATCTGTGCGCGTGTCAATGTTCCGCCGAGCCATGGATTATCTGGGTCTCGGCGCCGATGACGTCTACGACGACAGCGATCAGTCGGTGCGCTCGCGACGTCCCGTGCGCAGTCGCCAGCCCATCCAGGATGACGATTACGACGACATCGACGACGTTCCCGAGGACGACGACTACGTAGAGCCGGCGCCGGTTCGGCCGTCGCGTACCCGCGACGATTCCGGGGTGTCGGTACGCGGTCCGGTCGGTCAGCCGCCGAACAAGACGGTCAAGCCGCTCGAGATGGCGAGTGTCGAGCCGGTCATGCTCAAGCCCACGTCATTCGGGCACTGCAAGGAGATCGGTGAGCGCTTCAAGAGCGGGCAGCCCGTCATCATGAACATGATCGCCACCGATCCCGAGGAGGCGCGACGCATCATCGACTTCGCGTCGGGACTGACGTTCGGGCTCAACGGCTCGCTTGAGCGGATCTCACGTGGGGTGTTTCGAATCACGCCGAACGGCGTGCGAATTCCCCGCGACTAGACGGCGAACCCAACCTCGGGCCGCCGTGTTGAAAGGAAGAAAGGCACAGCCATGATCTCCCAACTGATCGGCATCTACATCCTCGTCCTGCTGGCACGGATCGTGATCTCATGGTTCCCGGTCAACCCGAGCGGTCCGTTCGCCTCCGTGTACCGGGTGCTCTTCCAGGTCACCGAGCCGGTGCTCGGTCCGGCCCGTCGGATGATTCCGAGCCTCGGTCCGATCGACATCTCGCCGATCATCGTCTTCGTTGCGTTGCGCTTCGTGCAAGGGCTCCTGGCGTCCGCCGGACTGTAAGTCGCTTCGAACATGTCCCGTT
This sequence comes from Ilumatobacteraceae bacterium, assembly GCA_044344715.1. Classification (GTDB taxonomy): domain Bacteria; phylum Actinomycetota; class Acidimicrobiia; order Acidimicrobiales; family Ilumatobacteraceae; genus F1-60-MAGs027. The sequence goes on from JBIJCI010000039.1 coordinate 13,306, forward strand.
CGACACCGAAAGCTGGTCACCGCTATCCGGACGTTGCGGCCCAGCCGAACTTCCCGCAGATCGAGGAAGGGGTGCTCGCCTTCTGGGAGGCCGACCGCACCTTCGAAGCTTCCGTCGAGCAGCACCCGCGAAGCGGGGAGTCGGAGTTCGTCTTCTACGACGGTCCACCGTTCGCCAACGGACTCCCGCACTACGGACACCTGCTCACCGGATTCGTGAAGGATGCGGTACCGCGTTACCGCACGATGAGCGGCAAGCGCGTCGAACGTCGCTTCGGCTGGGACTGCCACGGTCTTCCGGCCGAGGCAGAGGCCGAGCGGCAACTCGGCATCTCCGGACGACAAGCGATCACCGAGTTCGGAATCGACAAGTTCAACGAGCACTGCAGAACGTCGGTGCTCCAGTACACGAGCGACTGGCGTCGTTACGTCACCCGTCAAGCGCGCTGGGTGGACTTCGACAACGACTACAAGACGCTCGACGTGCCGTACATGGAGAGCGTCATGTGGGCGTTCAAGACGTTGTGGGACAAGGGCCTGATCTACGAGGGCTTCCGCGTACTGCCGTACTCATGGGTGCTCGAGACACCGTTGTCCAACTCCGAGACGCGGATGGACGACACCTACAAGATGGTGCAGGACCCGGCGCTCACCGTCGGATTCCTGCTCGAGTCGGGGGAGCGCCTGCTCGCATGGACGACGACCCCCTGGACGTTGCCGTCGAATCTGGCGTTGGCCGTGGGCGCCGACGTCGAATACGGCGTCTACGAACTGAACGGCTCGCGTTACGTACTCGCCGCCGCCCGACGTGAGGCGTACGAGCGCGAACTTGCCGGAGCCGAGCACGTCGGCACGCTGCGCGGTAGCGAAATCGTCGGACGACGGTACCGACCGTTGTTCCCGTACTTCGCCGATCGCGCAAGCGGAGGCGCCTTCCGTGTGCTCGCCGGTGATTTCGTTACGACGGAGGACGGAACGGGTGTCGTGCACCTCGCACCGGGCTTCGGTGAGGACGACCAGCGCGTCTGTACCGACGCCGGGATCGAACTCGTGGTGCCGGTCGATTCGCGCGGACGTTTCACTCCGGAGGTCGTCGATTTCGCGGGTCTGCAGGTGTTCGAAGCCAACCCACAGATCATCAAGCGGCTGAAGGAAGAAGGGGTCGTGCTCCGGCACGAAACCTACGATCACTCGTACCCGCACTGCTGGCGAACGGGCACGCCGCTCATCTACCGAGCCGTGAGTTCGTGGTTCGTCAACGTGACGGCGATCAAGGAACGGATGGTTTCGCTCAACCAGCAGATCACGTGGGTTCCCGAACACATCCGTGACGGTTCGTTCGGAAAGTGGTTGGAGAATGCACGGGACTGGACGATCAGCCGCAACCGGTTCTGGGGTTCGCCGATCCCGGTGTGGCGCAGCGACGACCCTGCATATCCCCGCATCGACGTGTACGGCAGTACCGCCGAGCTCGAGCGCGACTTCGGGGTGAAGGTCGACGAGCTGCACCGCCCGTTCGTCGACGAACTCGTGCGACCCAACCCGGACGATCCGACCGGCAGGTCGATGATGCGCCGCGTTCCGGAGGTTCTCGACTGTTGGTTCGAGAGCGGGTCGATGCCGTTCGCCCAGGTGCACTATCCGTTCGAGAACCGTGACTGGTTCGAGGACCACTATCCGGGCGACTTCATCGTCGAATACATCGGTCAGACGCGGGGGTGGTTCTACACGCTGCACGTCCTGGCAACGGCACTCTTCGACCGCCCCGCATTCAAGAGCTGCGTGAGCCACGGCATCGTGCTCGGCGACGACGGCCAGAAGATGTCGAAGAGCCTGCGCAACTATCCCGACCCGATGAAGGTCTTCGATACGTACGGCGCCGACGCGATGCGGTGGTACCTACTGTCCTCCTCGATTCTGCGTGGGGCCGACTTCTCGGTCACCGAATCGGGGATCCGTGACACCGTGCGCCAAACCATCCTGCCCCTATGGAACTCGTGGTACTTCCTCTCCCTCTATGCGAACGCCGAGGGACGGAGCGGCGTGTTCGATACGTCGAGCCCCCACATCCTCGACCGGTACGTGATCGCAAAGACCCGCGCGCTCGTCGAAGCGACCACTTCGGCATTCGAGCGGAACGATTTGTTCGACGCTTGTGCCCAGGTGCGCGACTTCCTCGATGTCCTGACCAACTGGTACATCCGGCGTAGTCGCGGCCGGTTCTGGGAGGGCGAACAGTCGGCGATCAACACGCTGCACTCGGTGCTGACCATCGTGTGCCGTGTGGCGGCCCCGCTCCTCCCGCTCACCACCGAGGAGATCTTCCGTGGTCTGACCGGTGAGCGAAGTGTGCACCTCACGGTCTGGCCGACGGTGGACGG
>JBIJCI010000040.1:0-15507 GCA_044344715.1 Ilumatobacteraceae bacterium
GCACGGTCCCTGGGCGTCGGCGTGCACGTCCATGTCTCGGAAGCCGTCGACGATGCACATGCGGCTGCACGGCTCGCACCGCACGCCACCGACGAGTGGCTCATCGTGCACGGTGTCCATTTGGATCGCAACATTGCCGGTCGACTCGTGCATAACCCGAGGTCGAACATGAACAACGGCGTCGGGTACGCTCGGCCGACCACCAAGTCGAACGTCGTGTTGCTCGGCTCTGACGGAATCGGGTCGGACATGCCCGAGGAGGCCAGACTTGCGTATGCCCGTCTCCGCGAATTCGACCCTGGGGCAACACCGGATGTGGTCGCTTCATGGATCGAGAACGGTCGGGACTGCTTCCCGGAGTCGCGCAGAGACGCCGTCACCTGGCGGTACCCCCACGCTGAAAATCCCTGGCACCTGGTCTTCACGACGGGTCTACGTGCGGAGCGCGTCGTGATCGACGGCGTGACGGTGGTGGACCGCGGAACCACCACCCTCGTGGATGAGCGTGAGGTTCGAATCAAGGCTGCCGAGGCCGCCGCCCAACTGCACCGACGAATGGAGGACCGATAGTCATGGCTGCACGAGTGGCGCTCTATCTGCAGGATGCCCATCCCCTGCGGGACGGCATGGAATTCGCGAGGTACGCCGAGGCCAAGGGCTTCGAAGCTGTGTGGCAAGCAGAGAGCAGACTCGTACGCGAGGCAACGGTACCGATGGCTGCATTCGCTTCGGTGACCACGAACCTGAAGGTGGGGTCCGGTGTCGTCGACTGCTGGAGCCGGAATCCCGCTCGACTAGCCGCCACGTTCAGCACCCTCGACGATCTCGCTCCTGGCAGGGTCATCCTCGGAATCGGTGCTTGGTGGGATCCCCTCGCCAAGAAGGTCGGCATCGACCGAGCCAAACCACTGCGGGCGATGCGCGAGATCGTGGTCGCAGTCCGTGCCCTTCTCAACAATGAGACCGTCACGATGCACGGAGAGTTCGTCCACCTCGATGGTGTGGAGCTCGATTACGTGTATCAGGAGCGCCGAAGGAAGGACGTTCCGATCTACATCGGTGCCACCGGAATGCAGATGATGGAACTCACCGGCGAGATCGCCGATGGTGTCGTGCTCAACTACCTCGTCTCCCCCGAATACAACGCCCAGGCCCTCGCGGCACTGGCAAGGGGTGCCGAAAAGGCTGGCCGTAGCGTCGAATCGATTGATCGTCCGCAACTCGTGGTCTGCAGTGTGCACGAGGATCGCGAGACCGCTCTCGACATGGCGCGGCTGATGGTTACCCAATACCTCGGTCAGCAGCCACACATCATGAAGGCATCGGGGGTTCCCCAATCGCTGCTTGACAAGGTCGGCAGCGTCCTCACCTGGCCGGCGACGCACGAGCAAGTCGTGGCCGCGTCCAGGTTCGTTCCCGACGAGATCGTCCAGATGCTGACGGCGAGCGGGACCCCGGCAGACGCCCGGGCCCAGGTGGAGCACTACATGCGCAACGGCTGTACCTGCCCGATCCTGTATCCGCTCGGCGACGTTCGAGCGATGATCGATGCATTCTCCGGTTGGACGCCAAAATTATGACCGTCATCAATGCGACATCACTACCGGAGGTCCTCAGCGCCCTGCGCAGGCATCCCGGGGCGCGGCTCGTGCAGGGCGGTACCGACGTGATGGTCGAGGTGAACTTCAACCGCTCGAGCGTCCACGACGTCGTCGCGCTCCGTCGGGTGAACGAGCTGCGTCGCTGGCACGTGGATGAGGATGGTCGCACCATCCGCATCGGAGCCGGCGTGCCGTATTCGGAGATGGAACGCTCACCCCTGCGCGAATTGGTTCCCGCCCTCGCCCAGGCTGCGCGCACGGTGGGGTCGCCGCAGATTCGGGCGGCAGGATCGCTCGGCGGGAACCTCGGAACCTGTTCTCCCGCCGGTGATGGTCTTCCCGTGTTGAGTGCACTCGACGCCGTGGTGCACCTCCAGAGCATCGATGGCTCCCGTGATCTGCCGGTGCACGAGTTCATGCTCGGGGTGAAGAAGAACGCCCGACGAGAGGACGAGGTCATCGTCGCAGTGACACTGCCGCTCCTTACAGGGTTCCAGGGTTACGCCAAGGTCGGAACACGCAACGCGATGGTCATCTCTGCAGCGTCGGCGTGTCTGGTCCACGACCCGGTCGGCGGTTCGCTGCGCGTCGCACTGGGTGCCGTGGCGCCAACCGTGGTTCGCACAAGACAGGCAGAAGCCTGGCTCACCTCCCGGATCAGCCTCGAGGGTCCGTTGACCGTTCCGCCTGCCATCGCCCGTGAGTTCGGCCAGCGTGCGGCACAGGAATGCTCCCCGATCGACGACCACCGCTCCACCGCGGACTACCGCCGCCATGCCGTTGCAGTTCTCACCGAACGCTTGTTGCTGCGCGCCGTCGACTACGGATCAGGGGTCGGTGGATGAGCAACGAGTTCTACCGACTCACGGTGAACGGCGTTCGCCACGACGTGCAGGATGCCTGGGCCGGGGAGAGTTTGCTCTACGTGTTGCGCGAGCGCCTCGGCCTGCCCGGAACCAAGGGGGCGTGCGAGCAGGGAGAGTGTGGTTCGTGCACCGTCATCATGGATGGTGAGGCGGTGTGTTCGTGCCTCGTCATGGCTGCGACAGCGGTCGAGGCCGAGATCACGACGGTCGAGGGGTTGTCCTCGAACGATGAGCCAACCGACGTCCAACGAGCGTTCGTCGAGGCAGGCGGTGTGCAATGCGGCTTCTGCACGCCCGGCCTCGTTGTGGCCGTTCACAGCCTCCTCGATCGCAATCCCGAGCCGAGTGAACTTGAAATCAAGGAAGCAATCAGCGGGAACATCTGTCGCTGCACTGGATACGGGCGGATCTTTGCCGCCGTCGAGCAGGCGCGGGATCAGCGTCGGACGGACGGACGACGATGATCCCGATGCGGGGTAGGTAACCACATGGCCACGACCACGTCCACCAAACGTCCGAGCGGGCTCGGCACCTCGGCATTGCGTCCGGACGGCATCCCGAAGGTGCAGGGACGATTTGCATTTTCCTCCGACGCTTGGGCGGACAACATGCTCTGGGGAGCAACCCTGCGCAGCCCGCACCCCCATGCTCGGATTCGCAGCATCGACGTCTCCGGAGCCCTCGCCATCAGCGGAGTGACTGCAGTAATCACCGCCGATGACGTCCCTGGGAAGCTCACGTACGGTTTGATCGCGAGTGACCAGCCGGTGTTCGCACGAGACGTCGTGCGGTACGCCGGCGAACCCGTGGCGGCGGTGGCCGCCGACCACCCCGAAACTGCGAGAAGGGCCCTCGCCGCAATCAGGGTCGACTACGAGGTGCTCGCTCCCCTCGTCGACGCCGAGGCGGCGATCGACGGTTCGTTTCCGAGCATCCACCCCGACGGCAATGTCATTCGCCGGCAACGGGTGATTCGTGGAGATCAGGGATTCGTCGGAGAGGTGGTCGTGGAGGGCACGTACGAAATCGGAATGCAGGATCAGGCGTTCCTCGGGCTCGAGGCTGCGCTCGCCCTTCCCGATTCCGACGGATCGGGCGTCGAACTGTTCGTTGCCACGCAATGGTTGCACGAGGACCAAAAGCAGATCGCGGCGTGCCTGGGCATTCCGGAGGAACGGGTACGCCTCACCCTCGGAGGCGTGGGAGGCGCATTCGGGGGTCGCGAAGACATCAGCCTGCAGGTGCACTGCTGTCTACTCGCCCTCATTACGAAGCGACCTATCAAGATGCAGTACGGCCGCGAGGAGTCGTTCTACGGTCACATCCATCGCCATCCTGCAACCATCTTCATGCGGCACCATGCCGATCGTGACGGAACGTTGCGCCGAGTCGAGGCCCGCGTCGTTCTCGACGGTGGTGCGTACGCTTCCACCTCATCGGCGGTCCTCATCAATGCCGTTACTCACATGCAAGGTCCTTACAAGTGCGATATAGCGACGGTCGACGGCTACGCCGTGCGTTCCAACAATCCGCCGTGCGGCGCGATGCGTGGTTTCGGGGTGGTGCAGGCGTGCTTTGCACATGAGTCCCAGATGGACAAGCTCGCGGTCGCCTGTGGAATCGCCCCCGTCGACATCCGGCTGAAGAACGCCATGCAGACGGGTGACCGGCTCATTACCGGGCAGATCGTCGAGAGCGTCGCGCCCGTGGCGCGCTGCATCCGTGAGACCGCAGCCCTTCCGATGCCCGATCCGCTGCCCGAACACCCCGACCCTCTGATGATTCCGGGGGGTTCCGGGCTCACCGCCGGGCGCAGCAACATACGTCGGGGTGTGGGATGGGGTGTGTCGATCAAGAACCTCATGTACAGCGAGGGCTTCGACGACTATGCAACGGCCCGTTGTCGGCTAGTTGACGGTGTCGTAACCCTGCAATTCGCCACCGCCGAGGTTGGTCAAGGCTTCGTGGTGCTCGCCCAGCAGATCGCTCGCACGGTCCTGGGCGTCGAAACCGTTCTGCTCGAGCCGATCACCACGGCCATCGGCAGTGCCGGAAGCACCTCGGCGTCGCGGCAGACATGGATGAGTGGCGGAGCCGTGGATGGCGCGTGTCGCCGTGTTCGCGAGCGACTCTTCCAGCGGATAGCTGACGAGCACGGGCTCGATCCCCTCCGGTTGGCCGTCGATGGCACCGACGTTGTCGACACCATGGGCAACCTGCGGATACCCGTTGCCGAGTCGTCACGCGGAATGGTTATCGATGAAACGTTCGAGCATCACCACCGACCCACCGAGGAACTCGATGAGAACGGTCAGGGGAATTGTCACGTGGCGTTCGCATTCGTGGCGCACCGGGCGGTTGTCGACGTCGACCCGGATCTCGGGCTCGTCAAGGTGGTTCAGGTTGCGACTGCGCAGGACGTGGGCCGGGTTCTCAATCCCCTCGCTGCCATCGGTCAGCTCGAAGGTGGTATCGCACAGGGTCTCGGACTCGCCGTCATGGAGGAGATAGTGCTGAAGGACGGAAAGATGCGCAACCCATCGTTTACCGACTATCTATTGCCCACCTCGCTCGATGCTCCGACCGTCGTCGCCACGATGATCGAGGAACCAGAGCCCCAGGCTCCGCTGGGTGCGAAAGGTATCGGTGAGCCCCCGTGCATCTCCGTCACGCCTGCGATCGCTGCCGCAATACGTGCGGCTACGGGCAAGCAGCTTCCACGGGTTCCGATCCGCCCGCAGGACATCGTCTTCGGCTGACGGTGATTCGACCGTCGCCGGGTCGGTGACGCCGTGGTCGATCGTTATCGCTGCGTGCGCGCCGCCGTCAACCAGCCAACGGAGCCCGGGCGGCCCCGGGTCGGTGGGACCTCTTTTTCTCTGGCAATCTCGGAACCGGAGGTTGCACCCGTCGCATCGGACCATTGCACCTCGATACCGACCGAGCGCATGTCACGCACGACGCCCCGCCGCTGCGAAGGATCCACGAGCGAAACGACCGTACCGCGGGCGCCTGCTCGTCCCGTTCGGCCCGAACGATGAACGTAATCCTTCGGATCATCCGGTGGGTCCCAGTGGATGACGCAGGGAACGTCGTCGATATGGATTCCCCGCGCAGCGACGTCGGTTGCCACCAGCACATCGGCCTTGCCTCGCTTGAAATCCTGCAGGGCCCGCTCGCGCTGTGCCTGACTGCGATTTCCGTGGATGACCGCGCAGCGTGAACCTTGTGCGTCCAACTGACGTGCGACCCGGTCGGAGCCGTGCTTCGTGCGACAAAAGAGGATGACCTGACCGAACTCCTCCTGGAGTGCAGCGACCCGTGCGAGGCGCTTGTCCTTCGGGACGATCTCGAAGATGTGCTCGATATCGGGCTCGGACTCCTCGGTGGCCGCATCATGTCGAACGGGCTGCCGTTGGTAACGCTGGATGAGTTCCGAAACGGCGCCGTCGAGCGTGGCGGAGAAGAGCAACACTTGGCGCTCGGACGGCAGACGATCGAGGATCTTTTTCACGGCGGGGAGGAATCCCATGTCCGCCATGCGGTCTGCCTCGTCGAGGACGGCAATCTTCACTCCGCGCAGATCCACATCCCGCCGGCTCAGTAGGTCCTCGAGTCTCCCGGGCGTGGCGACGATGATGGAGGCGCTCGCCACCTGGCGCACTTGCGGGCCGTACCCGGCCCCACCGAACACCGCGGTCGTTCGTAGTGTCCGGGACGCGTCGAGCAGGTCGATTTCTTCACGAACCTGTTGGGCCAGCTCCCTCGTGGGAACGAGTACGAGACCGGTGGGCTGGGCAGTCTTCCCCCGCTTCAATCGGGTGACCAGCACCAGGCCAAAGGCGATCGTCTTACCCGAGCCCGTGGGTGCCTTGCCGCAGACGTCGCGGCCAGCGAGACCGTCGGGCAACGTGAGCGCCTGGATATCGGTGGGCTCCGTGATACCCCGACGTGCCATCGCAGCGAGCAACGGCCCGGGAATCCCCAGCGATTGAAAGGTCGTCAGAGCGAGGCAACGATCGAAGAAGAAGAAACGTCAGAGCCCAAGCACACGCTCGACGTAGCCGTTGAGGAAGCGCCGATTCGGGTCGAGCCGTTCACGCAACCGGAGGAATTCGTCGAACCCCTCGTATCGATGACGGAGCGTCGCGGCACCTTGAAAGTGTATCTTTCCCCAGTGCGGACGCCCCTCCATCGGTGCGAGTATCGACTCGACGAGACGGAAATATGGCTCGTATTCCATTCCCTTGAACATGTGCACGGCGATGTATGCCGACTCGCGACCATGGGACGTGGAGAGTGGCGCATCATCGGCGCCAGTGACTCGAACCTCCACGGGAAAGCTGATTCGAAGACCCTCACGGTCGACCGCATCCACGATCGACTCGAGGGCTTGCGGAAGGTACGACCGGGGAATCGAGTACTCCATCTCGTGGAACTTCACGAGTCGCCTCGTGGCGAATACGGCGTGGCTCTCCTCGATGAATTCCTGACGGCCCGTAGAGGGCAACACGGTTGCCAATCGTGGGATGAGCGGTGGAACGACCCGTCCTGCCGCACATACGGCTCCGAATGCGTAGTTCTCCAGGAGCGTCTTCGACACCCACTTGGCAGCCGATGTTCGCGGGAGTGCCGGATCGTGCGTGCGGGTGTTGTGTTTGGTGAGTGCCCAACGGGTGTGTGGCACCCAGTAGAACTCGAAATGGTCGTCTGATTCAACGATTGCATCGAAGTTGTCCAGGACGTCGCGCAGCGGTCGGGGCTCCTCAACGGCCCGCAACCGGAATGACGGAACGACGCGCATGTCGATGTAGGTGAGGATTCCGAGACATCCGAGACCAACCCTGCCCAAACGCCAGACTTCGGCATTCTGTGATTCGGAGCATTCGATTAGCTCGCCATCGGCGGTCACCATGCCGAATCCCGCCACTTGGCCGGCGAGTCCCGGGAACCGCAAACCCGTGCCGTGGGTCGATGTGGAGATCGCGCCTGCAATGGTTTGGGCGGTGATGTCGCCCATGTTCGCCAGCGCCACACCGGCGGCAGCAAGGTGTTGGTTCGCATCGTGGAGCACCATGCCGGCTGGTATGCGGGCGACCATCCGTTTCGTGTCCACGCCGATCCCGTCGTCGAACGCCCGCGGAAGCAGCAAGGTGCCGTCGGTCGGCACCAACGATGTGAAGCTGTGGCCGCTACCGGCCATCCGGATCCTGTGTCCGGCGGGCGCGCGCCGGATCGTCTCCTGCAGTTCGTGGACCGATTGCGGGGTCAGGGTGGCGGACGGCAGCGCTCGGACAGTGCCGACCCAGTTGCGCCAGCGAGCCACTAAATCACCGGATGCGGCACGGGGTCAGCCACGGGTACGGCTGCGATCGGCGAAGAATTCCCGAACCAGCGGCTCGAAGTGCTCGAGTGGCGCGCTCCGGTACTCGGAATCGAACGCCGGCGAGTCGTACTTCGCGCAGAACTCCTCCGTGTATTCGTAGTAGGGAGAATCCGCAAAGGCATTCCGTGCGTTGCGGTCGAGACCGATGTGATGCCAGAAGTAGTACCCCTGGAAGATGCCGTGCTGGGCAACCATGAAGTGGTTCGCCTCGCTGGCGAACGGCTTCACCATCGCAGAAGCGATATAGGGATGATTGAAGGGTGCAAGGGTGTCCCCGATGTCATGCAGCAAGGCACACACGACGTACTCGGGGTCTCGGCCATCACGTTCGGCGCGCGTCGCGGTTTGCAGCGAATGTTCGAGCCGACTAACCGGGAACCCGCCGTGATCCCCCGCCAACTGCCGCAACAGGTACAAGGCATTGTCGGCGACCATGTCCTGGGTCCTCCCGATCTGGGACATGATGACCGCCCAGTCCTCGCGAGTCGACTCCTGAAAGGAGCGGAAAGCGGCTCGCTCGGATGGATTGGCGCTCATCTTCGGTTCCGTCACGGCTCCAAGTGCAACCAGATGGTATCCGCATCGGATCGCGGATTGAGCCGCGAGGCGCACACCACGACCTTGTCCCCACTGGCGACGAGACCCTGTTCCCTGGCTGCGGTGAGCGCGGCACCGATCGACACCTCCACGTCGGGATCCCTGGGCGAGACCACGGGGTGAACGCCCCAGGCTGCCCGTAGTTTGCGGGCGGTGTAATCGTTCGGTGTGGCGGCGATGATCGGGGAGCCAGGACGGCAGGCCGAAAGGAGCCGAGCGGAGAAGCCCGTGTACGTGAGCGAGAGCAGTGAGTCGGCGCCGATCCGATGGGCCAGCGAGCTCGCCGCCGCGGTAACGGCCGCGGTCTCCGGATTCGCATTGGCGAAGATGACCGGAAGGTTCGCGTCACGCTCCGCCGCAACGCAGATGGCGCTCATCACCTCAACTGCATGCACCGGGTCGACCCCGACGGCAGTCTCTCCGGAGAGCATGACGGCATCGAACCCGTCGCGCACGGCACCGGTGACATCGGCTACTTCGGCGCGTGTGGCACGCGATGACGAGGTCATGGACTCCAGCATCTCCGTCGCGCACACGGAGATCACACCATGCCGGAGGGCGGCTCTCGCGATTCGATGCTGTGCGGCAGGAACGACCTGGAACGGCAGTTCGACGCCGAGGTCACCGCGTGCCGCCATCACACCGTCACTGACCCGGCAGATGTCCTCGATTCGTTCCAGGGCCTGCGGCCGCTCGATCTTCGCCACGACTTGAGCCGTCGGGCCGAGGATCGCCCGAACCTCCTCGACATCACTCGGGCGCTGCACGAAGGACACCGCGACGAATTCGACGCACTCACGCTTCGCAACCTCGAGGTCGGCGTGATCCTTGGCGGAGAGAACGCTTCCCGCTACCTCCGTGTCGGGGAGGTTTACACCCTTGTTCTTCCGGAGCTCTCCCCCGCGCACCACACGGACCGTGAGCAGATCGTTCGTGCCCGCCGGCACGTCGCTGATCTCGGCTTCAATGCGACCGTCGTCGAGCAGAACCCTATGGCCCACGCGCAGATCGACTCGCGCTCCCGTGCCCGGATCGGGTAGTCCCAGCTCCCCGATCGAGAACGAGACCGAGCTCCCGCTCGTCAACGACCGCGGCTCGCCGCCGTACCGCAGTTTCGGTCCCTGGATATCGACGAGGATCGCAACGTTCGGTCGCACCGACCTGACGAGCGCTATGCGTTCTGCGAGCTGGCTCGTATCGACGTGCGAACAGTTGATGCGCAGGACGTCCGCACCGGCATCCACGAGGGCCCCGATCGTTGCGGGGTCCGCCGAGGCAGGACCGATGGTTGCAATGATCTTGGTCTGTCGCATCGGCACACAGTCTCGCTGCTGAATGGTGTCGAAGGGGGGACTTGAACCCCCACGCCCTTTCGAGCGCCAGCCCCTCAAGCTGGTGCGTCTGCCAATTTCGCCACTTCGACGTAGCTTCGAGACTCCAAACTACCGTCCGCTTGCGGCGCTGACGCCGCCTACCACCTCAGCTGGCGAGCAGGATCCCGAGGGCGGTAACGGTCAGTAGCCAGACGAGTGCAAAGACCGTGGTTATGCGATTGAGGTTGCGCTCTGCGGCCGCCGACCCGAGCGCAGCTGCCCCACCCCCGCCGAACATGTCCGACAGACCTCCGCCCCGACCGCTATGGAGAAGAACTCCCACGATGAGCCCGATCAGGCTGACGACGTTGACGATGATGGCCAGCACGGTGATTACGGTACGCACAACTCCACTCTACCCGTCAAACGTCCTCAGATTTCGGGGTGATGGCACGCCGAAAATTGACCTCCGGGGCGGAGTTCGAGTCGGGGCTCGACAGCGGCACAAATCTCCGAGGCCTTCCAACAGCGGGTCCGGAACCGACAGCCACTCGGTGGATTGACGGGCGAGGGAACGTCACCTTCGAGCATGATGCGTGATCGCTGACGCTCAATCTTCGGGTTGGGCAAGGGCACGGCGGAGAGCAGGGCCTTCGTATACGGGTGCGAGGGGTGCTGGTACACCTGCTCGGCTGGTCCGATCTCCATGATCTTCCCGAGGTACATGACGGCTACTCGGTCGGCGATGTGGCGTACGACCGAGAGGTCGTGGGCAATGAAGATGTACGACATACCGAGTCGTTCCTGCAGATCAGAGAAGAGGTTGACGACACCTGCCTGGATGCTCACATCGAGGGCCGATACCGGCTCGTCGAGCACGATCAGCGCCGGATCGAGTGCCAGTGCCCTTGCCACACCGATTCGCTGGCGCTGTCCCCCGGAAAATTCATGCGGAAAGCGTCGCGCGTGATCCGCCGAGAGACCGACCAGCTCCAGGAGGCTCACCACCTTCTCATCGTGATTGCCGGGTACCTTCTGGACGACCAACGGCTCGGCAATCGATGCTCCGACCGTCATCTTGGGATCCAGTGACGCGTAGGGGTCCTGGAAGACGATCTGCATCCGTCGTCGCAGCTCGCGGAGCTCTGCGAACTCGAGAGATGCGAGATCCCTCCCCTCGAACGTCACAACCCCGCTCGTCGGCTCGATGAGACGCAGCACACACCGTCCGACGGTCGTCTTCCCGGATCCGCTCTCGCCCACCAACCCGAGCGTCTCTCCCCGTCCCACGTCGAACGACACGTCGCTGACAGCCTGAACGATGCGCTTCCGACGACGGAGTACGCCACCCGCTCTCGTGTGGAATTCCTTTACAAGACCCTGGACGCTGAGGAGCGGTGCGTTCATTGCGGTGCCACCAATTCATCCGCCCTCAGGCAGGCACTGAAGGATCGTCCGATCAGACGCAGCTCGGGGAGCGCTGCGCTGCACCGTTCCACGGCATTGGGGCAACGCTCCCTGAACGCGCAGCCCGAGGGTGGGCGGAGCATGTTCGGCGGAAAGCCGGCAATCGGCGTCAGGCGATCGGCGCCGTCGTGGGGAAGCGACGAGAGCAGGCCGCTGGTGTACGGATGCGTCGGACGATCGAAGAGGTCGACGATGTCCGCGCGCTCCACCACCCGGCCGGCGTACATCACGTTGACACGGTTGCATACCCGCGCCACGACACCGAGGTCATGCGTGATGAGGACGACCGCCGTTCCGAACTGTTTCTGCACCTTCTGGATGACCTCGAGGATTTGGGCTTGAACCGTTACATCGAGCGCGGTGGTCGGCTCGTCGGCCACCAGCACCTTCGGGCTGTTGGCGATCGCCATCGCGATAACGACTCGTTGGCGCATTCCACCCGAGAACTCGTGCGGGAACTGCATGGCGCGGTCGCCCGGCTGCGGAATTCCGACCGTCTCCAACAGGTCGACCGCCCGAACGTGTGCCGCTTTCCTACTCAGTCGTTGGTGGGACTGGAGCATCTCGGCAATCTGGTCCCCCACTCGGTGTACGGGATTGAGCGCGGAGAGCGGATCCTGGAAGATCATCGACATCACCCGTCCACGCACCGAGCGCATCGACTTCGCAGAAGCACCTACGAGTTCCTGCCCATCGAGCAGTACCGACCCTGACACCCGTGCGGATCGCGGGAGCAGACCCATCGCGGCGAGGAACGACACAGACTTGCCCGAACCGGATTCGCCGACGACCGCCACCAACTCCCCCACGTCGACGTCGAGATCGACTCCGCGTACCGCCTGGAGCGGACCCATCGGGGTGTCGAAGGTGACCGCGAGGTCGCGAATACGCAGGACGGGTGCGGACATCAGGCGTCCCTCTGCAAACGCGGATCGGTCGCATCCCGCAACGCGTCACCGATGAAATTGATCGACAGGGCGATCACGACGAGTGTCAGGCACGGAAAGAGCGCCAACCACCAGAAGCCCGTATTCACGGCACCCTTCGCCTGGCCGACGAGGATGCCGAGCGAGGTGGCCCCATCGCCGGCCTGTGGACCGTATCCGAAGAACGCGAGCGTCGCTTCACCGATGATCGCCGAAACCACCGAGAACGTGAGAGCAACCATGATTGGACCGATTGAGTTCGGCAGGAGGTGACGTCGTACGACGTACCACCGACCCGCACCGACGGCCCGGGCGGCTTCGATGAACTCACGTTCCTTCAGGGCCAGTACCTGCCCCCGCACGATTCGGGCGACACCCATCCATCCGAAGATGGCGAACAGCACGATGATGAACCGCACGGAGTTGAGCTCACCCGTAACCGGCCGGAGCCACGGGATCGCCCCGAGGGTATTGCGCATCACGAGCAAGGTGACCAGGAACGGGAATGCGAGGAACAAGTCGGTGACGCGCATCATGACGTCATCGAAACGTCCTCCGCGGAATCCGGCGACCGCACCGACCAGACAGCCGATCAACACCGAGATGATCGCCGAGAAGAGGCCAATGACGAGCGACACCCGCACTCCGTAGATGAGGCGGCTGTACAAATCACGCCCGATGTCATCGGTTCCGAGCCAGGCGTTGGCGCGTGGTGACAGGAAGTAGTTGGGCGGCGCCTGGACCGCCTCGTTGACTGCATAACGGGCCGTCAACGGGGAGAGGGCGACGAACACGACGAGTATCCCGAGTACGAAGACGCTCACTACTGCCGCGCGATGACTCACGAACCTGTCGAATGCCATGCGGCGCGGCGAGACGACGGGGACGACGCTTTCGCTACTCAAGACGAATCCTCGGGTCGAGCCAGGCATACGAAACGTCGGCGAGAAGGTTGAAGAGCAGCGTCGATGCAACGATGATCACCATCCACGGCATGAGCAACGGGAAATCCCCCTCCCCGAAGGCCGACAGGAAGTACTTCCCCATCCCCGGATAGCTGAAAACGTTCTCGGTGATGATGAGCCCCCCGACGATCGCGCCGACGTCGAGTGCGGCGATGGTCACCACCGGAATGAGGGCGTTGCGCAAGCCGTGACGGAACAGGACACGGAACTCGCTGATGCCCTTCGATCGCGCGGTTCGCATGTACTCACTACTCAGTACGTCGAGCAGTGACGACCTCATGTACCGCGAATACACCGCGATGATCTGAATCGCGACCACCGAAGTGGGTAGCACCATGTGCCTGAGCATCAATCCGAGATTGAAGCCCGTATGCCCGGGTGGATACACACCGGAAGTCGGGAAAAGGGTGCTCCCGAACCAGCGACTCCAATACACGGCGAACAACAATTGCAGGAGAATCGCCGACACATACGGCGGGATGGAGATTCCGATGAACGCCGCCGTGTTGACGGCCACGTCGCGACGTCCGCCGGGCCGCAAGGCAGCGAAGATTCCGAGCGCGAGCCCGATGACGATGCCGACGCTGCTCGCTGCAACACCGAGGCGGACCGTATTGGCGAGTGCGTCCTTCAACTGAGGCCACACCTCACGCGAGCCCTTGATGCTTCGCGGCCAGTCGAGGGTGACGAAGTTTCCGAGCCAACGAAGATATCCCCGGACGAAGTTCGGGTCGAGTCCGTTCACCTCGATGTACTCGGCGATCTTGGCTTTGGTGGCCCGTGGGTTGATCCGCTTGTAACTGGCAACCGGATCGGTGCCGATACGCAGGGCGAGGTACACCAGGAACGTAACGAAGATCAGGGTGGGAATCGCCCAGGCAAGGCGCCGCACCACGAACCTGAGCACGCGTCAAAACTACTTGATACGACGTCCCGCGTCACATGGCGCGGGCCTCGTCGGAAACGACAACGGCGCGCAGATCGAGCCTTTCGGCCTGACCTGCGCGCCGTCGCGCGAACCGTTCAATGAACGGTATTCGTTGCTACTTCAGGGTGACCGTCGGTTCGCCGGTCAGGAGGTTGGTAACCACGTACGCACCGTCGTTGGTGGTGGCGAACGCACCAGGCAAGACCTGGTTGATCGTCGTCCACACCATCCAGGACGAGTTGGCACACTCGGTCACCGGGTTCAAGCACTCCGGCCACTGCTCGGCGCCGATGACGACCTTGCCGTCACCATCGAGGTCGGTCCAGAGGTGGTTGTTGATGAACGAGGTGAAGTTACGCAGCTCGGCATCGACCGGGCCACCGACCTTGTCCGTGCGCCAGAAACCCGACTTCGGGAACTGGAACAACGGCAGCATGATGCTGTCCGCAGCCATGAGCTTGAGCGCGCTCTTCACGAGCTCGGCACGCTTGGCGGCATCCGGTTCATAGTCGGCGTTGTGGAGCAGGTCCGAGGCTTCCGCGTTGCACCAACCGGTCGAGTTCTGACCCTGGTTGCTGTTGGCTTCCGTCGGAATCTGGTCGCAGGTGAACGACGGGGTCAGGTAACCAGGATCCGGCGGAGCGGTCGAGATGTACATGGCCATGTCGTAATCGAGGGCTGGCAGACGCTGCTGGAAGTAGCAGGCGGCGTCGCAGTTGTCTGCGCGCACCTTGAATCCGGCGGCGTTGAGCAGCGGAATCAGGTAGGCCTGCGTGTTCTCGCGACGGGTGTTGCCCGTGTTGATGATCCAGCGAACGTCGGGAGCGGCACCGGTCGACGGATCGACCCAGTAGCCCTCTGCATCCTTCGTCCAACCGTTCTCGGTCAGCAACGCTTCTGCTGCAGCCGGATCGTACGAGTTGGCGAACTCATCGCCGTTGCAGAACGGTCCCGGCACGATCGGTCCGCACTGCAGCGGCGATTCGCCACCGAGCGGAACGTAGATCTGCTGGAAGAGTGCATCACGGTCGATCGACTTCGAGAATGCCTCGCGGAAGATCGGGTTGGCGAACGGACCACACTTCGACTGGAAGTAGAAGCCCTCGTAGTCGCCACCGAACTCCTTCTTCAAGGTGATGTTCGGATCGGAGAACGCCTCTTCGATACCACCGAAGAACTGCGGATACACGAAGTCGACTTCACCGGCCTTCAATGCTGCCGCCTCTGTGTCGGCGTCGGCGAGCGGCACCATCACGAGTTGCTTGGCCACTGCCTTGTCGTCGCCCCAGTACTTGTCGTTGGGAACGTAGACGACCTGGCTCGGGCTCCATGACTTCATCTTCCACGGGCGACCCGAGAAGCCGATGAAATCGGCGAAGTCAGCCGAGATGTCGGAGGTGTTCTCGACGGATGCGGCCTTGATCAGACCACCGAAGAGACCCTTGTACGGACCGTAGA
>JBIJCI010000041.1:0-15469 GCA_044344715.1 Ilumatobacteraceae bacterium
CGCGGCACCTCGGGTAGCAACTGCAGGCGGCGGAGGCGCGAGAACATCTGCTCGGCGGCGCGGAAGCCCTTCACGCTGGCCAGCATGTCGGTGGGGATCGGCCCGATTTCCACGATGGTGAGCCCGACGGGGGAGCCCTTCATCTCGTGGCGCAACACGCGGTGGAACCCCGACAGCCCCGCCTTCGACGAGCAGTACAGCGTCATGCCGGCGAACCCGCCCGCGGCGGCGAGCGACGAGATGTTCACCACGTGTCCCCTGCCGCGAGATGCCATGAGCGGAAGTGCTTGTCGCATGAGTTCAATCGGCACGATCTGGTTGAGGGTGATCACCCGCGACACGTCGAGCGACGATGCGTTGGCGAACATGCGGGTGTCGTCGACGCCGGCGTTGTTGACCACCACATCGATCGGCCCGTGGATGGCCTCGAGCCGCTGCACCAGGTCGGTGCGCTCGGCCTCCACCGACAAGTCGGCTGCGTAGGCGACGCCTCCGATCGACTGCATGACCGCATTCAGGGCACCCGAACTACGGGCCACACCGATCACCTTGGCTCCGCGGGCCGCGGCCTCACGGGCGATCGCCTCGCCGATACCGCGCGATGCGCCGGTCACCAGCACCCGGGCGCCGTCGAGGTTCATGCCCCGACAGTAGCGGTCGACGCACGGTGGGGCGTCAGGCGCTGACTACGGTGGCGGACGTGGCCAAACCCGTCATCACCCGTGCAGGCGAGGTTCCCGCTCACGAATGGAGCAGCGCGTCGCGGGGCAGCGTGCGCTGGTGGGAGCTGATCGGCGGCGACACGATGCCAACGAGCGAGATGGTGGTGGGCATCGCCGAGATTCCCGTTGGCGCGGGACGCCCACCGCGGGGTCACACGCACGCACCGGCCGAGGCGTACTTCATCGTGGCGGGCAGGGGCGAAGTATTCGTTGACGGCGCTACGTATCCGCTCGCGGTTGGCGATGCGGTGTGGATTCCACCGAATGCCGAACATGTCGCCTACAACGTGGGCGACGAACCGCTGCGATTGGTGTACATGTTCGCGCGCGACACGTTCAGCGAGATCACGTACTGCTTCCCGGGCGAGCAGTAGCGGGATACCTCTATATAGGTGTCGCCGGATTCGTTCCACATACGCGACGGAGTGCTTGCGGCGTTTGGCTCGTGCAATAGCGCAGGGTCGAGGTTGGGGGCGTCGGTAGCCTGAGCACCCTCGGATGCCACCGCATCCGCTGTCTGTAAGGAACACCCCACCCGTGAGTCGCATCCTCGTCGTCGGAGCCGGCGGAGTCGGGGCCAGCATGGCGTCAATCGCCGAAACCCGCACCTTCTTCGAGGCCTTCGTACTGGCCGACATCAGCGAACAGCGCTGCATCGACGCCCTGAAGGCCCTCGACAACCCCGCCCGCTTCTCCGCCGCCCGGGTCGATGCCAGCAACAAGGCCGACATCGTGGCCCTGGCCAAGGCCCAGAAGATCGACATCATCGTCAACGCCTGCGACCCGCGGCTCAACGATCCGATCTTCGAGGCCGCCTTCGAGGCCGGTTGCACCTACGTCGACATGGCGATGAACCTCTCCAAGCCGCACCCCACCAACCCCTACGCCGAGGTGGGAGAGCCGCTCGGCGCCGCCCAGCTGGCGGCCGACCCCCAGTGGCGCGACCGGGGGCTCCTTGCCCTGGTGGGAATGGGTGTCGAGCCCGGATTGTCGAACGTGTTCGCCCGCTACGCCGCCGACCACCTGTTCGACACGATCGACGAAATCGGCGTGCGCGACGGATCGAACCTCTCCATCGACGGGTTCGACTTCGCCCCCACCTTCTCCATCTGGACCACCATCGAAGAGTGCCTCAACCCGCCCATCGTGTGGGAGAAGTCGCGCGGGCTCTTCACCACCGAGTGCTTCAGCGAGCCGGAGGTGTTCCACTTCCCGGCCGGTATCGGTGCGTACGAGTGCGTGAACGTGGAGCACGAGGAAGTGCTGCTCATTCCGCGCGAGATCGAGTGCAACCGCGTCACGTTCAAGTACTCGCTCGGCGCCGAGTTCATCGACTGGTTGAAGACCTTCGCCTACCTCGGTCTCGACAGCACGGAGAAGATCCGCGTCGGTGACGCGCACGTCGCCCCGCGCGACGTGCTGGCCGCCGTGCTGCCCAACCCGGCCAAACTCGGCCACCTCATGCACGGTCGCACCTGCGCGGGCACCTGGGTGAAGGGCACGTCGTACGGCGAGCTGCGCGAGGTGTACCTGTACCACGTGGCCGACAACGAAACCACGATGCGGGAATACGGTTCGCAGGCCGTGCTGTGGCAGACGGCGATCTGCCCGGTGGTGGCGCTCGAGTTGCTCGCCACCGGTGCGTGGAAGGGTGTCGGCGTCCGCGGTGCGGATGCGTTCGACGCCGTACCGTTCCTCAACCTGCTCGGTGACTACAACACGCACCACGGCATGGTCGAGATGGGTCCGCGCCTGTGGCCGAGCCCCAAGTCGACGGGGCAGCGCGGTTGGGATCGTCCGATCCGCCGCGCGATCGTTCCGAGCGCGTAACTACTTGCCGGCGAGTGCCGCAACCACCGGCGCGAACGCTTCCACGTCCTCGCCGCCGACGATCACGTACGACAAGCCGAACCGTTCGCGACGGGCGAGCAGCGTCTCGATCAGTTCGTTGGGCGGGCCGATGAGGGCGAACGGTGAGTCGTGGATGAGTGCGGCATCGACACCCATGCCCTTCGCGAGCTTCTCGCGGGCGGCCTTGCCGTCGTCGGTCACGTTCACGAGGAACGTGCGGATGTTGAGCTCGATGTCGGCGAACCGGGAACCGGCCTTCTCCTTCACCACGGCGATCTTGTCGGCCACCGCCTGCGACGACATGTCGGCGATCACCTCGGGGCCGACGGCACCCGGGGCGAGCGACGGGTTGATGCCCACGATGTCGGCCTCGCGCGCGGCGATGCCGAGCATCCGCTTGCCGCCCGCACCGATGAGCACCGGCGGGCAGGGGCGCTGCAGGGGCTTGGGCATGCCGTTGTAGTCGGTGATCGTGTAGTGGGTTCCTTTGAACGAGAACGCTCCGTCGGCCATGCAGCCGCGAATCACCTTCAGGCCCTCGACGAAGCGGTCGATGCGTACGCCGGGGGTGTCGTAGTGCATGCCGGCCTGGTCGTAGTCGGTGCGCATCCAGCCCGCACCGATACCGATGTCGATGCGACCATCGGACAGCACGTCCATCGTCGCAAGTTCCTTTGCGAGCACCACGGGATGTTTGTAGTCGTTGTCGAACACCAGCGCACACACGCGGAGGTCCTTGGTCACGGTGGCGGCCATGGTCATTGCCGGCACGGGGGCCAGCTGGTCGGTGAAGTGGTCGGGCATCGTGAGCACGGCGTAGCCGAGGTCCTCGGTGCGACGGGCGAGGTCGGCCCACGCCGTGGCAGATGGCGCAGTGGAGGCCTGCACACCGAATCGGAACGGACGCTTGTCGTTGGAAGTCATCCGCAGGAGAGTAGCAAGCGGCATCCTGAAGCGGTGTGCCCGCAGCGCACCCCCGTCGCAAGTAGCGTTGGGCGCACGTGCGACTAGCGAATTGGTGGTTGCGGCTCGGTGTCGCGGTGGTGCTTTCCGCCGTGCTCGTCTCGGCGTTGATAGTGGGCATGGCCCCGCGGGTGTGGGGCATCCTCAACGCCCACGACGAAACCCCGATCTCGCTGTACGAGGTGGGCGGGTTCACCGGTCTCGCCGAACGCAGCGTGGTGTTCGATGCCTCCGGGCGGCAGATCGGAGTGTTCCAGGCCGAGAACAGCCAGCAGGCCCTGATATCCGAGATTCCGACCCACGTCATCGACGCCCTGCTCGCCATCGAGGACCGCAACTTCCGGCTGCATCGCGGCGTCGACCTGCGTGCCGTCGGACGCCAGATCATCACCAACGTGAACGACGGCGCGTCGGGTGGTGCGTCGACCATCACCCAGCAAGTGGTGAAGAACGAGCTGTTGGCCACGTTGCCGCGCGACGCCCGGTACAAGTTGTTGCAGATGCGCTACGCGGTGTTGCTCGAGCGCGAACTCTCGAAGGATCAGATCCTCGAGCGGTGGTTCAACACCAACTTCTACGGCTACAACGCCTACGGCATCAAGGCCGCCGCCGAGGTGTACTTCGGCAAGGACGTCTCCGACTTGACGGTGGAGGAGGGTGCGTTCCTCGTCGGTCTGGTGCGTGCCCCGTCGGCGTACGACCCGATCAACAACCGCCAGCTGTCGCTGTCGCGTTTCGTCACCGCACTGCGGCGGGTGCGCGACGAGGGAAGGATCTCGCTCACCGACGACGAGTTGGTGCGCCGTGCCGCCGAGGTGCTGCCCACCGGGGTACGCAGCCGGCCGGACCAACCGGTGCAGCGCACGCACTTCACCGAACTGGTGAAGGACTACCTGCTCAACCAGACCACGATCCTGGGCACCACGTACCAGGAGCGCTACGCGAAGTTGTTCCGCGGCGGACTGCGCATCTACACCACGCTCGACCGCGACGCACAGGCATCGGCCGACGAGGCCGTCGAGCTGATGCCCGAGAACAGCGTGAATGCGCAGGCGGCGCTGGTCACCATCGACAACTCGAACGGTGCGATCCGCGCGATGGTCGGCGGCAAGCCGTTCCGCGCCGGCGAGAACGAGGTGAACCTCGCCATGCGCCGACGCCAAACGGGCTCGAGCGTGAAGATGTTCATCCTCGCCGCGGCACTCGAGGCGGGCGTGGAGGCCAACGACGTGATCGACGGCACGCTGCCGTGCCTGCTGCCGAACCCGGGCAAGCCCGAGGAGCCGTTCCTCATCGAGGACGGCGTGAGCCTGCCGACGGATTCGCTGCGCCGAATGACGTGGCTGTCGATCAACTGCGCCTACGCCAAGCTGTCGCAGATCGTCGGACTCGACCGCGTGGTCGACCGCATCTACCAGATGTCGGCGAGCGAGTGGCTGACACCAGAGAAGTTCCCCGTGTACCCGTACGCGTCGCTCGCTACCGGTGCCAACGAACTGAGCGTGGTCGACATGGCGGCCGGTGCACAAACCATCGCCAACCTCGGGGTGCACCACGAGCCGTACCTCATGGAGAAGATCCTCGAGCGCGACAACGCGACCGTGGTGTGGGAACGCGAAGCGGACCAACCCGGCACCGAGGCACTCACCGCGCCGAGTGCAGCCAAGACCGTCGACGTGATGCGCGGTGTGTTGCGCAGCGGCACCGCACGACGCACACCGCTCGCCAACGACCGACCCGCCGGCGGCAAGACGGGCACGCAGGCCAACAACACCAACGCCTGGTTCGTCGGTTTCACGCCGCAGTACTCCACGGTGGTGTGGGTGGGCGACCCGCGCGGCTACACGCCGATGCGTGGTGTGCCCGAGTTCCGCGGTCAGATCCAGGGCGAGTGGGGGTTCGCCCGAAACTCGGTGACCGGCGCAACGTACCCCGCCCACATCTGGAAACTGCACATGGACAGGATCCATGCGAACCTGCCGGTACTTGATTGGCCCGACAAGGTTGGCGCCGATCGTTGGAGCGACCTCCTTGCCCCGCAACGGGGCAGCGCGCGCTTGTACCTGCCCGGAGTCGAATGCGTGGCGCAGGTGATCTCGGGTGTTCCGCCCGCACCCACCACCACCATCGAGGGAGCGAGCACCACCACCACGACCACGACCACCATCGTCGATCCGCTCGCCGATCCGACGGCCACCTCCACGCTGCCCCCGGTGGTCGTATCGGTGTTGCCCACGCAGAGCACCATCGACCCCACCGAACGGAACCCCTTCGCGCCCGTGCCGTCGATACCGATCGGGGGCAACATCGTCTACGAATGCGACAAGGGTGTGCCGGCTTGGGCGCAGACCACCGTCGTGGGAGGCTGAGGTTCGTGGACTTCCGGTCGTTGCTGCCGCTGCAAGCCTGCGATGCCCGTCTTGCACAACTTGCGCACCGCAAGTCGCAACTGCCGGAGCGACCGCTGGCCGACAGTGCGGCAACGGCGCTCGCCTCGGCCCGCGGCGAGGTGTCGAAGACGGAGAAGCGACTCTCGGCCATCGCGGGGGAGGTGGAACGCCTCGAGAAGCAGGGCAAGGAACTCGATGCGAAGAAGGCGAAGTACGAAGCGCAGCTGAAGTCGGTGATCGCCATGCGCGAAGTGGAGGCGCTGCAGCACGAGATTTCGGGCGTGAAGGAACAACATTCGTTGCTCGACGACGCCGAGCTCGTGCTGCTCGACGAAACCGAGACGCTCGAACGGTCGCTGGCGGCGTTACGAGCCAGCGTTCCCACCCTCGAGACCGCCGCGGGCGAAGCAGCCGCCGCACTGTCGCGGGCCGTCGCCGCGGTCGACGGTGACATTGCCGCGATGAACGATGAACGAGCCCGGGTGGTGGCCGGCATCGACCCCGCCTCGCTCGCGTTCTACGACCAGATTCGTCCCCGAATGTCGGGTGCGGCCGTGGCCGAACTCATGAAGGGCAGCTGCGGTGGTTGCCACACGGCGATCTCCCCGAAGGAGCAGGCCGAACTGAAGAAGGTTGCCGACACGGCCGACGCACGTTGCCCGTACTGCGGTTGCCTGCTCGTGGTCTGAGGGATCGCGTGTTCCTCTGGTTCGTTGCCACGGCAGTCCTGACGATTGCGTGGGTGTTCAAGGATCCGCGTTTCGACTACCGCCTGCTTGCCGTGGGGGCGGTGCTGCCGGACATCATCGACTGGCCGACCGGCTGGCGGGTCATGCACTCCGTTGTCACCAGCATCGTCCTGCTGGCGCTCGTCATGCTGGTTTCCCTGGGGCGCAAGCCGTACCGCAAGATGCTGCTCGGCCTGCCGATCGGTACGTTCCTGCATCTCGTGTACGACGGCGCGTTCACGAACACCACGACGTTCTGGTGGCCGATCGGTGGGTGGCAGTTTTCGAACGACGTGCTGCCCGTGGTTGCACGCGGCTGGTGGAACGTGCCGCTCGAGATCTTCGGTGCACTCGCCCTGTGGGGTTGGTGGGGGCGACGCCGAACCGCCGCCTAGGGGTACTTCGGTTGGGTCCGAAGGCGGCCCGTTCGATTCTCCTACTCTTTGGTTGGTGAGCTTTGCTCGTGACGACGCCGAACGGCCGGATACCCGGCGGCTGATCCTGGAGAGCGCACGTCGCGAGATCGACGATTTCGGAATCATCGGGTTGCGTCTCGCGCGGGTGGCCCGAGGGGCCAACGTATCGATCCCGCTGATCTCGCGATATTTCGGTGGTCGCGACGGTCTGCTCGCGGAGGTGCTCGGCGACTGGTACGCCGAGTTCGCCAAGGGGTACCAGGAGATGGTCGAGCGTTGGATCGAATCATCGCCCCAACTCACGCTCGAGCAATTCGCCATGCTGTCGCCCAAACCCCGCGCCGACGACTTCAAGCGGGCCCGGGAACTTCGCCTGCAGGTGCTCGCGACGGCGGTACGGAACGACGCCCTGCGAGCACGAATCTCCGAGACCACGACGGAGTCGCACCTCTGGACAAAAGGCATCATCGCCCGGTGCTGCCAGAAACTGCCGGAGGCAGATCGTCACTTCGACGAGCGAATCTTCACCGTGCTGCTGTTCAATACCATGTTCGTCTTCACCGATCTCGTTCCGGATGCAAGCCTCGACGACGCCGAATACTCGCAGTTCCTCGTCGAGCTCATCCGGTCGAGCTCGACGGCGCGAATCGGGTGACTCAGGCGCGACGCATTCGTCGCAGTGCCCGTCTCGTCTTTCTGCGCAATGCACGTTTGAACTTCCTGCGAAACGCGGCGGTCACACCTTGCGAGAGTAAGTGAGTCCGGCGGCCAACCTCCCACGATTGAACAAGAAATAATTTTTACAACCACGCCCGAGTGGTGATGGTGGAGTGACGGCGAGTCGGTCTGTAAGCGGGATTCTGTACCGACGACCCTTGCGAGTCGGCGGCGGTGACCATCCATCTCTGCGATCTACCCGAGGGTGCCTTTCGGCGGGCGGACCGCCCGAACCCTCTGCTCGATCTTGCTTCGAGTGCCGTGCCACCGACCGACGTCGCCGCCGACCGTGGTGCGCTCTTACCGCACCGTTTCACCCTTGCCTGATCACGACCTGAGTCGTGCCATCGGCGGTGTGCTTTCTGTTGCACGGGATGTCAGGTTCCCCCGACCTGGCTCGCGCCAGCACTCTGTCCTGTGAAGTCCCGACTTTCCTCAACCGCGCGCAAAGCGCGCAACTGCGGTCACCCGACTGACTCGCCGTCACCCTTGAGGCTACGGGTACTCGTGCGGGTCAGGGGCCGAAGTCACCGACGTCGCCCGGGTCGTGGGTGGCGCCGAGGGCGCCGAACCCGCCGTACTCGCGCTCGCGGGACGGGTATCCGCGCGACGTGCGCGGGTGACTCGTGGGTGCGCTGCGGGTGGCGGTGCCACTCGGGGCGGCTGGTTGGCGCCTCCGTCGAGATCGGCCCCGACCAATGGCGTATCCGACGACGAAGACCACGGCAAGTGCGACGACGACTTCCATGCGCTGAAGCTACGGCGCGGGTGCCGCGAGGTTCTATGGTGTACGCATGGACGCAATCTTCGGAATACCCGCCCACCCACTGTTCGTACACGTTCCGGTGGTGCTCATCCCGCTCGCCACCGTCGGTGTGGTGATCATGGCGATCCGTCCCGGTTGGTGGGAGCGCTACAAGTGGGCCACGTTGGCGGTGGCCGGTGCGGGGATGCTCGGTTCGATCCTTGCCGCCGGCACGGGGGAAGAACTCGAGGAAGCGGTCGAAGACACGTCGTCGCGGACGCTGCTACGCGCCCACGAGGAAGCAGGCGAGACCGCCCGCGCCGTTTCGATTGCGTTCTTCATCGTGTTGCTCATCGGCATCGTGGTACTGCCGTGGTGGCTGCGTCGCCGGTCCGCTTCATCGGCAACACCTGCTGCCAGCCCGCGTTGGCTGCGCACGACGGTCTCGCTGGTGCTCGTGATTACGGCGCTCGGTGCCTCGTGGGCCGTGTACGACGCGGGCCATACGGGGGCCAAGTCGGTGTGGTCGGACGTGAAGGTGGGCGAGGGTCGCGAGAAGGGTGACTACGGCGACGACGACTAACCGATCGAATTCCGTCCGATCCCGGATGGCTTGCTGCGTGGACGCAGCGCGTTATGCGCAGGCTACGAAGTCGTAGATGAAGGCGTTGAGGCTCGGCGTCTCGAGGTTCAGCGACGCTCGCGTACCGTCGTCGTTCACCGGACCGAGCGTGACCGGAATCGGTGTGAGCGGTCCGAATGCGCCGGGGACCGTCGCCACCTTGGGGCGACCCGTTGCGTCGTCGACGCTGGGCAACACGCCGGCGAGGCCGGGGTTGAGTGCCTGGGCGAGGATGGCCGCGTGGCGCGACTCTTCCTGGCCGATCGTCATCGCGGCTTCGCGCAGCGACTTGTCGGACAGCACCGTCACCACCGACTGGTAGGTCTGCGCGGCGAGATTCTCGAGTGCGTGCGCCAACACCACCACGTCGAGAGCCGGGTTCTCGTTGGCTTCGTCGGTGATGAGGGCCAGGGCGGGCGAAATGTACACCTCGCTCAGGCGCGGATTGCCGCAGGTGAAGGGCTTGCCGCCGAGCGTGGTGACGAGCGAGTTGATGGCGTCGGCATGGCCGCGGTGGTCGTCGAGTAGTCGCCTGGCGATGCTGCCCGCTTCGGCGAACGAGCCGGTGAACACGCCGAGTGCAATCGCGGCCTCGTAGGTTTCAATCGCGTTGTACTCGAGCGAGGCGGCGGTGCGCAGCAGGACGAGGTCGTTGACCTCGGCATCGGGCAGCTTTGTGGCCTCCGGCATCAGGCCGACGGCGGTGATGTTCTTGCTCTCTTCGACTCCGGCCTGCTTGCCGCATGCGGCGAGCACCACGCCGGCTGCACCGACACCGCCGAAGCGAAGCAGCTGCCGACGCGAGTAGCGGTTCATGCTCCTGCTCCCGGGGTGAGGGGTGCCCGGCCGTTGCTCAGCGCTTCATTGAGCGAACGTCCACCGAGGAGGGCCAGCGTCGCTGCGTGGCGGGCCTGAATGTTGAGGATCGATGCGACGAGGGCCGAACCCTCGGTGCCGTCGAGCGAGCCGACGAGCGACAAGTGGGTGGAGACCAACGTGTTCTCCAGTTCGCGGAGCGCGTCGAAGACGTCCGACTTGTTGCTGCCGCTGATTCGCGGGCGGAAGGCGTTGAACACGGCATCGTCGCGGAGGTTGGTGGCCTTCGAGCCGACCAGACCGGCGAGCGCCTGTGCTGCGGCGCGATGGTGATCGTGGAATCCGACGAGCACGGCCTTTTCTTCGTCGCCGAAGGCCGGCAGTGCCGCGGCCGCTGCGTAGAGGTCGCGGGCGGCGAATTCCGCGGAATTGGCGAACGCCAGGAGCTCGCGGTCGGCCGTGGTGGGAGGCGTGGGCGTGGCGGTGGGGAAGGTCATACGTGGAAACCGGCGCGAGCGCCGTGAAAAGAATAGTCGCTAGAAATCGAGTGCCGAGAGTTCCGGAATCCAACCCCTCGCCCGACGCACCGCTTCGTGCCATTGTGCCCGCGGGGATGCGGTTGGTCGGGGTTCCACGGTGCGCAACGGGCGAACGAGCGCGGTTGCCTCGGCGAGGCTCGACCAGACGCCTGCTGCGGTGCCCGCCAAGAAGGCCGCGCCGAGCGTGGTGGCCTCGGTGTCGCGGCACACCTCGACGGATCGACCGGTGGCATCGGCGAGTGCCTGCACGAACACCGAATTGCGGCTCATGCCGCCGTCCACTCGGAGGCGCTCGACGCGCAGCCCCGTGTCGGCCTCGGTGGCTTCGAGCAGGTCGGCTCCGCGATGCGCGACACCCTCGAGTACGGCCCTCACCACGTGCGCCGTGGTGGTGCCGCGCGTGATGCCGAGCAGCGTGCCGCGTGCGCCGTAGTCCCAGTGCGGTGTGCCCAGGCCGATGAGGGCCGGCACGTAGACCACGCCGTCGCTCGAGTCGACCGAGGCGGCGAGTGCATCGCTCGACCGTGCGTCGGGAAGGAGGGCGAGGTCGCTGACCAGCCACTCCACGTTGCTGCCGGCGGTGAGCATGATCGCCTCGGAACCCCAATGCAGCGTTTCGTTCTCGCTGTACACGACGATCGGGAACGTGCCGCGCGTGGTGCGCGCGAGATGATCGGGGGTGGACGTCCCCGCGTACATGTCGAGCATCCCGCCGGTGCCGAACGTTGCCTTCGCCGCACCGGCGACGATGCCGCCCTGTCCGACCAATGAGGCCTGCTGATCGCCGACCATCGCGAAGATCGGCGGGCTCCCTGGCAGCGCCGTTGCCTCACCGATTCGACTCATCGTCGGAACGATGCGCGGCAGGAGGGCACGGTCGATCTGCAGCGCATCGAGCACGTTCGTCGACCACTCGTGCCTGCTCAGCGAGTGGTGGTCGGCCAACCCGGTCACCGCCGCGTTCGAAGAGTCGGTGGCGTGCACCGCAAAGTTGCTGAGCACCGCAGCCACCCAACTGTCGACCGTGCCGGCCCGGGCGTGCGGGGAGCGGGCCGCTTCCACGTTGGCGATCAGCCATGCAAGCTTGGTGGCCGTCTGGTTGGGGGCGAAGACGAGGTTCTTCTCGGCGCGAAGGCTGATGCACGCACCGACCGTGCGCAGGTCCTGCCAGCCGAGTCCTGGTGCGACGGGGACACCGTTCCGTGAATCCCACACGATGGTCGACGCACGCTGCGCGGTGATACCGACGGCACGAACCGGTCCGTTGCCGCGGAGCGCTGTGCCGGCCACCCGCAGTACGGCATCGCGCAACGCAATCCCGTCGAACTCGACGAGACCGGCGAACGGCGTGGAGGGCGGCAGCGACTCGTAGGTGAATCCCGCGATGCTCGCGTCGTCGCGAACCACGGCGGCACGAAGTCCGGTGGTGCCGACGTCGACCACCAGCACGCTCACGGAAATGCCACCTCGCCGCGCCGAGTCGGCAAGCCCAACTTGCCGGGGTTGAACAGGTCGTTCGGGTCGAGTGCGCGCTTGGCGGTCACCAACACCCCGAATGCATCGCCGAGTGCTTCGCGCATGAAGCGTCCGCGGTTGAGGCCGACACCGTGGTGGTGCGACAGGTTGCCGCCGGCAGCGAGTGCCGCCCGCTGGGCGGCGTCCCACATCGCGAGGTACAGCGCCTGATGCTCGGCGGTGGTGGCCGCATTGATATCGCGTGACGAGATCTGCCCGACGAAGGTGAAGTAGATGCAGGCGCCGTCGGAATAGCTGTGCGATACGTGCGCGCTCACGCTGCGGGCGCCCTCTACCGCCCGGGTGGCGGCGAGAACCCCCGAATACACCTCGCCGAGTTTCGACCACGGCGCCGCCACCTCCATGGTGTCGATCACGAAACCCTTGCGGGTGAGTGCCTGCAGGCCGCTCGTGTCGTTGCGGTGGGCGAGCCAGTGGTGAACCCGTTCGTCGGGAGCACGCACCGCACCGTTGGTGAGTGCGAAACGATCGACCACCGAGAGCGTTGCCTCGACGATCTCGGGCTCGCCGTCGTCGAGCACGATCAACGTGCTGTTGGTGCCGTCACCGCCGTGGCTACGTTGCGACTCGACTGCGTCGTAGAGGCGAAGTACCGCCGGTGTGGCGTGGGCACGAATCGACCGGCGCATCGCCTCGATGCCGTCGGCGAACGACGGGAAGAAGTAGGCGGCCGTGCGACGCACCGGTGCGGCGTCGTGGGCCCGCAACCACGCGCGGGTGACGATGCCCAGCGTGCCCTCGCTGCCCACGAACAGTGACGTGAGGTCGGGGCCGTGTGCCGACGCCGGCGCGCCACCCGTGCGAATGACCGAGCCGTCGGCGAGCACCACCTCGAGGCCGACGACCATCTCGTCGATCTTTCCGTAGCGGGTGGAGAACTGCCCGGCGCCGAGGCACGCAATCCATCCACCGACGGTGGAGATGTCGAACGACTGTGGGAAGTGTCCGACGGTCAGTCGGTGCGTCGCGAGTTCCCGTTCGAGGTCGGGGCCGAACGTGCCGGGCAACACCTCGACCACGCCCGATACGGGGTCGACCGAGACCACGCCGGCCATGGCGGTGACGTCGACCACCACTCCACCGAACATCGGCACGGAAGCACCGCTCACCCCGCTACGCCCGGCGGTCACCGTGATCGGAACGTCGTGTTCGGCGCAGATTCGCACCACTCGCTGCACGTCGACGGTCGAGCGGGGCGAGGCAACGGCCGTTGGTAACCGCGGCACCTCTGCATGCAGCGCCCACCGCATGGCCAGTGGCCACCAGTCGCGGGCGTGCTCGGCCAGGTCGAGGTGCTCGGTGCTCGTCGGGCACACGGCGGCAAGGTCCCGCACGAGCGCCGTCGGATCGGCGGTACCCGGTGCGCTCTTCCAGCGCGAACCGATGGAGTGTGCACTTCCGTCCCCGCCGAACTCGATGGGCGGCGTCGGTCGGGTCATGCGGCGGCGGCTTCGTCTTCGCGGGTGCAGATGTCGGCGAATCGCTTCACTTCTCCCTCGACACGCGCATCGTCCCACCCGAGTTCCGGGGCGATGAGTCGCGCTACGTCGCGCGCCGCGGCGACGGTGGAGTGGCGGTCGTAGATGAGACCGCGCGTGCGACGCGACAACACGTCGTCGAGCGTGACGACCAACTCGTGTCGCGCGGCGTACACGGCTTCGGCCCGCAGATAGGGGAGTCCTTTCACGAGCGGCTGACCGAGCGATGCGTCGTTCGCGATGAGTTCGCGTATCGCGTCGGCCTCGGATCCGTATCGCGAAACGAGATGATCCTCGCGGTTCCGCGTGGTCGCTCCGAACAGGTCCATGCGCTTGGTGGTGCAACGCCTGGTGCTCGGTGCACCCCCGGCACGGTCCATCACACCGAGCGCAGCGTCCACCGTGTGCTGGGCCATCTTGCGGTACGTGGTGAGCTTTCCGCCGGTGATCGTGACCATCCCCGACTCGCTGATGATCACCTTGTGCCGTCTCGACAGATCGGCGGTGCGACCACCGGTCTTGGTTCCCTCCTCGGTGGCAACGAGCGGCCGCAAGCCGGCCCAGGTGCCGATCACGTCGTCGCGGGTGATCGTGCGGCCACCACCCGACACCGCCTTGTTGAGCGCGCGGAGGCAGTAGTCGATGTCCTCCTGCGTGCATTGCGGATCGTCGATGCTGCCGCGGTAGTCGGTGTCGGTGGTGCCGACGTAGGTGTACCGGTACGTGCCGTCGCCGTTGGGCATGTGCGGCACCACGAACAGCGAACGCTTGTCACCGGGCACCGGGATCACCACCGCGATGTCGTTGCGCACGAGTTCCCACGGAACGGTGATGTGGATGCCCTTGGCGGGCCGAATGGTGACCGAGTCGCCGCCCACGTCCATGCGACGCATCGAGTCGCCCCACACTCCGGTGGCGTTGACCACAACGCGTGCGTTCACGTGGAAGGTCTCGCCCTCGTGGCTGGCGACCGTCGCCCCGACCACGCGACCGGTGTCGTCCTTGCGCAACGCGGTGACCCCGCAGTAATTGGCGATGGCCGCACCACGCTCGACGGCGGAGCGAATGATCGCCAGCGTGAGTCGTGCGTCGTCGGCCTCGGCGTCGAAGTAAAGGTATGCCGATGCCAGGGTGTCGGCCTTCATGGTGGGCATGTGGGCCAGTGCGGTCTTGGAGCGCAGGCGGCGGTGTAGACGTCCGACCCGCCAGCCACCGGTGAGGTCGTACATCCACAATGCCGAGCCGAGCGCCCGGGCGATCTTCCGCGACACCACACCGTCACGGGTCATCACCGGAATCATGAAGGGCAACGTGCGCACCAGGTGCGGGGCGTTGCGCAGCAACCGCTGACGTTCGTAGAGGGCCTCGTAAACGAGCGCCACATCGCCCTGCTGGAGGTACCGCAGGCCGCCGTGGATGAGCTTGCTGCTCTTCGACGAGGTGCCGGAGGCGAAGTCGGCTCGCTCTACGAGTGCCACCCGCAGGCCGCGGGCCGCGGCGTCGAGCGCCACGCCGGCACCGGTAACGCCGCCACCGACGATGAGCACGTCGAACTGCTCGGTACGCAGGCGGTCGAGCGCGGTGCGCCTCAGATGCTGCGCCGGCACGGTCCCCACCGTGCCGAGCCTAGAAGTGGGAGAGGGGGTGGTGTGACGCCTGACCGCACAAATCTACTTCGCATGACTTGCAGATAATCAGCACTTGCGAATATCTTGTTCCCCGTGCACGCACCAGACATCGTCGCCGCGAAGTACCGCGAACAGGGCCGCCGCCTCACCCCGCAGCGACAGATGATCTTCTCGCTCATGCATGACAACGTGACCCACCCGACCGCCGAGGCGCTGTTCGAGGAAGCCAGCAAGCGGATGCCCGGAATCTCGTTGCGCACCGTGTACCAGACCCTGGACGAGCTCGAGGAGATGGGCGAGGTGCAGCTCATGCACTGC
>JBIJCI010000076.1:0-4349 GCA_044344715.1 Ilumatobacteraceae bacterium
CGAGTCGTACTCCCCCTTCCTTCCGCGAACCACCGGTGCCAACACCTGGAACCTCGTACCCGCTCGCAACTCCATGACCTGGTCGACGATTTGTTCCGGGGTTTGCTTCGTAAGGCGCGCCGAATCGTTCACACAATGCTGCAAACCGATACGCGCGTACAGGAGTCGCAGGTAGTCGTAGACCTCCGTTATGGTGCCGACCGTGGAGCGAGGGTTCCGGGAAGCCGATTTCTGGTCGATGGAAATCGCCGGGGACAGACCTTCGATCACGTCCACGTCCGGTTTGTCCATCTGTCCGAGGAACTGTCGGGCGTAGGCACTCAGGCTCTCCACGTACCGTCGCTGACCCTCGGCGTAGATGGTGTCGAACGCGAGACTGCTCTTGCCCGATCCGGACAAGCCCGTCAGGACGATCAGGCGGTTGCGGGGCAACTCGAGGTTGACGTTCTTCAGGTTGTGTTCGCGTGCTCCGCGAATGATGATCGAGTCGGTCACGTGGTCACGCTAATTCTTGGGTCGTCCCTCGCGGACCTCACGGCGGAGTTCCCGTATCTCATCGCGGAGACGCGCTGCCTGTTCGAAGTGCAGTTCCGCCGCCGCTTGGTGCATCTCCTCCTCGAGCGTCCGGATGAGCCGATCCAAGTCACTCCCCTCCATTGCCCGTAGCTCACGAACGACCTTGTCCCGCTCCCGGGAAACCCGTTTGCCCTTGCCCGGATGCGGGGATCCTTCGTCGGGGCGCAGGAGCGAGAGGATGTCGCCAACCGCCTTGCGGATGGTCTTCGGTTCGATTCCCCTCTCCTTGTTGTACGCAATCTGCTTCTCTCGCCGTGCGTTCGTCAGGGCGATCGCGGACTCCATGGCGGCAGTTCGTTGATCGGCGTACATGATGACCTGGCCGTCGACGTTGCGTGCCGCCCGACCAATCGTCTGGATGAGCGAGGTCTCGCTGCGCAGGAACCCCTCCTTGTCCGCATCGAGGATCGCCACCAGCGACACCTCCGGAAGGTCCAACCCCTCGCGCAGCAGGTTGATGCCGACGAGCACGTCGAATTCACCGAGCCGCAATGCACGGAGGATCTCGATTCGCTCGATCGTGTCGATGTTGGAGTGGAGGTACCGTACTTTCAGCCCCTGCTCGAGCAGGTACTCAGTGAGATCCTCGGCCATCTTCTTGGTGAGGGTGGTGATCAGGATTCGATCACCCTTCTCGGTTCGTTGCCGTACGTTCGCGATGATGTCGTCTATCTGACCCTTCGTCGGCTTGACGATCACCTCGGGATCCACGAGTCCGGTTGGTCGGACGATCTGTTCGACGACGTGTGTCGAGTTCTGCAGCTCGAACTTCGCGGGAGTGGCAGACATGAAGATGCATTGATTCACGCGCTCGAGGGTTTCCTCGAAGCGCAGTGGTCGGTTCTCCATCGCACTCGGGAGACGGAATCCGTGCTCGACGAGCGTTCCCTTTCGTGCACGGTCGCCGGCGAACTGCCCGTACAGCTGCGGTACCGCCACGTGGCTCTCGTCGATGACCAGGAGATAATCGTCGGGAAAGTAGTCGAGCAGCGTGAACGGAGGCTCGCCGATCGCCCGACCGTCGATGTGCATCGAGTAGTTCTCGATGCCGTTGCAGTAGCCCATCTCCTGCATCATCTCGATGTCGTAGCGGGTCCGCATCCCGAGTCGTTGAGCCTCGAGGAGCTTGCCGTTGGAATTGAACCACTCGAGTCGTTCGGCGAGCTCCTTCTCGATGTTGCCGATCGCCACCCGCATTCGATCCTCGCCGGCAACGTAGTGGGTCGCAGGAAACACCACGACCTCGCTCGGACTCCGTAGCGACTCGCCCGTAACGGGATCGACGATCGTGATCCGATCCACGGTGTCCCCGAACATCTCGATCCTGGTGACCGTCTCGTCGTAGGCTGCGTGAACCTCGATGGTGTCGCCGCGCACCCGGAAGTTGCCGCGTCCCAGGGCGGTGTCGTTGCGTTCGTACTGGAGGTCCACGAGACGACGGAGGATGCTCTGTTGGTCGTAGTCAACGCCCTGGTGCAGCTCCAGCAGATGTCCCCGATATTCGTCGGGATCCCCCATTCCGTAGATGCAACTCACCGACGCGACGACGATCACGTCTCGCCGGGTGAGGAGTGCGGCCGTCGTACTGTGACGTAGACGGTCGATCTCGTCGTTGATCGAGGAATCCTTCTCGATGTACGTGTCACTCGACGGAATGTACGCTTCGGGCTGGTAGTAGTCGTAGTACGACACGAAGTACTCGACGCGATTGTCCGGGAAGAATTCCCGCATCTCCTGGGCCAACTGGGCCGCCAGGCTCTTGTTGGGGGCCAGGATGAGCGTGGGTCGTTGGACACGTTCGATCGTCCAGGCGATGGTTGCGGACTTACCCGAACCGGTGATGCCCAGGAGTGTCTGGAACCGCTCACCGCGCTCCACTCCGAGTGCGAGTTGTTCGACGGCCCGCGGCTGATCCCCTGCAGGTTGGTAGCTCGAGACCACCTTGAATGCCTGTTTGGCTCGCGTGTCCACCACGCGGCAAGGCTACGAGTTGGCGGGTGTTGCCGGGTTTCCGCCGTCGGCTGGTGCCGGTGGCAAGGAACGCATCCACACCCACGCGCGAGACACTTGGCGCGCCAGTTCGAGTCGGGACCCGGAATTGTCGATGATCCAATCCGCCGCTGCCCGTCGCTCACGCCGTGAAACCTGGCGCGCGATCCTGGACCTCGCGTCCTCTTCCCTGAAGCCGCGTTGATTCACGAGGCGCTCCACTGCCACGTCGGGGTCCAGATCGACGACGATTACGCCGCACAAGCCCTTGCGCGGATTCTCCACGAGGAGCGGAACGTCCAGAACGACCACTGCATCGGTATCGCGCTGCGCGTCGATCCGCCGCAACATCTCGCGGCCTACGGCGGGGTGGACGATTGCATTCAGGTCGGCGAGTGCCTGACGGTCCCCGAATACCTTCTCGGCAAGACGCGCCCGGTCGAGATGACCGCTGTCGGCGAGGATCTCACTACCGAATCGCACGACCATCCGACGCAGGACCTCCTCGCCGGGACGTTGGAGATCCCGAACGATCGCGTCGGCATCGATGATCACGGCGCCATGGGAGGCGAGCTGTGACGATACGACCGACTTACCCGAGCCGATTCCACCGGTGAGACCGACGAGAATCATCGGTCAGAACGCTCAGGACTCCGCTGGGCCCTCGGACTGGTACAAGTCGCCCCATGCGGCCTCACGCGAGGCTTCGTCGGCGCCAACCCAGTTGCCCTGCTCGTCGGCCTTGAACTGGTCACGGTACTCGGGCGCCAACTCGCCACCCTCAGCAGCCTGCTTGATCGAGAGACTGATCCGTCGCCGCGCGAGATCCAGGTCGATGATCTTGACCCACAGTTCCTCGCCGGGCGTGACCACCTGCTCCGGAGCCTCCACGTGATGCGTCGACATCTCCGAGATGTGCACGAGACCCTCGATGCCGTCTCCAACCTGCACGAATGCACCGAACGGCACGATCTTCGTAACGCGACCGTAGACCAACTGGTTGACGGCGTGCGTTGCCGCGAACGCCTGCCACGGATCCTGCTGGGTTGCCTTCAGCGAGAGGCTGATTCGCTCGCGCTCGCTGTCGATTTCGAGAACCTTCACGTCGACCTCGTCGCCGATCTTGACGATGTCCGCCGGATTGTCGACGTGCTTCCACGAGAGCTCCGAGACGTGGATGAGGCCGTCCATGCCGCCCAGGTCGACGAAGACGCCGAAGGCCACGATCGACGACACCCGGCCCTTGCGTACCTCGCCAACCTTCAGATTGCCGAGGAAGCCATCGCGGCTCTCCCGCTGTGTGGCCTCGAGCACCGCGCGGCGCGATAGCACCACGTTGTTGCGGTTGCGGTCGAGCTCCAGGATCTTCGCCTGAATCTTCTGTCCCACGTACGGCGAGAGCTCCTTGACGCGACGCAGCTCGACGAGCGACGCCGGAAGGAATCCGCGAAGTCCGATATCGACGATCAGTCCGCCCTTCACCTCTTCGATGACGAGTCCCTCGACGATGCCGTCCTCGTTCTTCACGCGTTCGACGTCGCCCCATGCGCGCTCGTACTGGGCGCGCTTCTTGGACAACAACAGTCGACCTTCCTTGTCCTCGAGCGTGAGGACGAGGGCTTCGATCTTCTCGCCGAGCTTCACGACGGTGCTCGGATCGACATCCTGACGGATGGTCAGCTCTCGGGCGAGGATCACGCCCTCGGTCTTGTAACCGATTTCGAGAAGGACTTCCTCACGGGCGATTCGAACCACCGTTCCGGTAACGAGTTTGCCTTCCTTGA
>JBIJCI010000007.1:0-45244 GCA_044344715.1 Ilumatobacteraceae bacterium
CGATGCTTCGGCGAATCGACGTGACATTCATGGACGTTTCTCCTTTGTAATGCGAACGGATAACCGCCCCCACCATAACAGCGGCGCCAACTCCTACGATCGTGCGGGGACGATTCGGTACAGATGTATACGTCACGCACGGAGGATTCCATCCAGGATTCGCGCCCCGTGATACTCGTCACCGGTGGCGCTGGTGGTATCGGGTCGTCGATCATCCGACGGTTCGCCGCCGCCGGTTGGCGGACCGCGAGTGCGGACCTCGCCGGCAACGTGGATGCGACCGCCGAGTCGTTCAGGACCGACGTTCGTTCACCGGACGAGTGCAGTCGCGCCGTCGCACGGACGATCGAGCGATTCGGTCGCCTCGACGTGCTGGTGAATGCCGCCGGGGTGTGGCACGAGGGGGACACGTCCGCAACCAGCGAGCACGACTTCGACCGGGTGATCGACGTGAACCTGAAGGGAACGTTCTTCATGTGCGCTGCGGCGATACCGCACCTCCGCGAGACACGGGGATGCATCGTGAATCTCTCCAGCGATGCCGGTCTCCAGGGCAACTCCGGCGCCGCAGCGTACTGCGCGTCGAAGGGTGGCGTCTCCGTGTTCACCAAGGCACTCGCGCTGGAGCTCGCACCGTCCGGCGTGCGGGTCAACGCCGTTTGTCCCGGCGACGTCGACTCGCCGATGCTGCACAACCAGGCGAGATCGTACGGGGGCGGTGCGGAGCAGACCTACTACGAGACGCTGCTCGACGGCTACCCACAACGGGAGAACGCCCGGTTCATCACGACCGACGAAGTTGCGGAGTTCGTCTGGTTCCTCGCCCAACCCCACGCTGCGGCGATCACCGGTGCGAACCTTTCGATCGACTTCGGATTGTCCGCGGGCATCTTCCCGCGCCGAACGTAGCGTCGTCGTCGTGACCGCACCCGATCCCGACAAGCTGAAGCTCTTCTCGTTCGTACTGTTCAGCAAGCTGGAGGGCGCCGTCACCTCGGGAATGGTGCACCTGGGTGATCGGCTCGGGTTGTACCGCGCACTCGCCGCAGCAACCGAACCCCTCACCACGGCGCAGCTCGCGACGGCAACCACGTTGCACGAACGCTGGGTGCGGGAGTGGGCCTACAACCAGGCGGCGGCGAAAATCATCTCCTTCGAGTCGCGGCGTTCCACCCCGCCGAACGTGGACGACGACACCTTCTTCCTCTCACCGGAACAACGCGCGGTGCTCGCCGACGAATCACATCCAGCGTTCGGGATGGGCATGTTCCACCGTCTGCCGCAGACGATGGAGGCGCTCAAGAGAATGCCCGAGTCGTTCCGCACCGGTCTCGGTGCCGATTACGACAGCCACGGCCCCGACGGCGCGGTCGGCATCGAGCGCAGCTTCGAGCCGTGGACCAACGCCAACCTGATTCCGATGGTGCTCCCCGCCGTCGGTGCGACCGACCGCCTGCGGGATGGTGCACGGGTCGCCGACGTCGGCTGCGGTGCGGGGGGTGCGGTCCTGCGCATGGCACGCGAGTTTCCGCACAGCACCTTCGTCGGCTACGACATCTCCACCTACGCACTCGCCCGGGCGAGGCAGCGACTCGAAGAGTCCGGACTCGACAACGTCCGATTCGCCGATCCCCGGACCGAGCCGCTCCCGACCGATGCAAGCCTCGACCTCGTCTGCACCTTCGACTGCATCCACGACATGACGCACCCGGCGAACGTGATGCGGGCGATACGCGGTTCGTTGCGCCACGACGGCGTGTGGCTGCTCGTCGACATCAAGGCGCACGACGGGTTCGTGATGAATGCCGAGAAGAACCCGATGGCGTCGCTCATGTACGGCGTCAGCGTGCTGTCGTGCATGTCGTCGGCACTGTCGACGGCCGATGGTGCCGGACTCGGCACGCTCGGGCTCTCCCCGGGAACCGCCGAGTCGATGGCCCGGGCGGCCGGATTCTCCCGGTTCGAGCAGCTCGACGTCGAGCATTCGGTGAACGCGTTCTACGCGATCCGGCCGTAGCCCGCGGGGCGGCGGTCGGATCCGTACTCAGGGTTCGACGATCGGGAAGCCGGTCGAGAACACGTCGAGGTTGCCGAACACGCTGAGGAGTGCGGTCGCGTCACCCGTCACCACGACGTCGCCGTCGTTCACCGCCTCCACGAACGTGACGTCCTGCAGGATGATGTCGAGGAGCCTGGAACGACTGATCGACACCGTCGCGATCGCACTCGGGTCGTGGGTTCCGCGCGACGAATAGATGGTGCGGTTGGAGACACCGACGACCCAGCGCTCGTCGGTCGTGCCCGCGAGGTCGGTGAACGTCCAGTTGATCGCGAGGCCCACCCCACCGAGATTCTCCGAGACGGTCCGTACCGCGATCGTGTCGAATACCTGTTCGATGGTCATCTCCCGCACCAGACTGCGGGCGCGGACGTTGGGATTGGGATTCGCCGGCGGTCCATCCCGAAGCTCCATCGCTCCCATGAGGTAGGCGTTGCGGAACGTCGCGGACTCGGCCTGGTAGCCGAGTTGCTCGAGTGCCCCCGCCTGGAGACCCCTGGCGCGCACGTTCGTCGGGTCGGCGAACACGGCATGGTTCACCAGTTCGGCCACCCAGCGGTAGTCGCCGCGGTCGAATGCGGCGTCGGCGTGATCGAGCAGGACATCGATGCCACCGGCGAGCTCCACGTACCGTCTGCCGACCTCGACGGGCGGCAGTTTGTGCAGGTTGGCCGGATTGCCGTCGTACCAACTGAGGTAGCGCTGGTACACGGCCTTCGCGTTGTGCACGAGATCGCCGTAGAACCCGCGCGTGTGTTCGTGCCGCTGGAACTCCGGTGGCAACTCGAGCATCTCGGCGATCTCGAGCGGTGTGCAACCTTTGTTCGCAAGGCGCATCGTTTGGTCGTGCATCCACTTATAGAGATCACGCTGCAGAACGAGGAATTCCCGCACGTCGCCGTTCTCCCACCGCGGCCAGTTGTGCGAGGTGAAGAGCACCTCGGCCTCGGACCCGAAGAGGAGCAGGCTCTCGTTAATGTACTTCGACCAGCTGAGGGCGTTCCGCACGAGCGCACCACGGATCGGCACGAGGTTGTGCATCGTGTGCGAGCAGTTCTCCGCCATGCACAACGCCTTCAACCCCGGGAAGTAGAAGTTCATCTCCGCCGGAGCCTCGGTTTCCGGCGTGAGTTGGAAGACGATTCGCACGCCGTCGACGACCAGTTCCTGTCCGGTGCACGTGATCTCCTCGGTAGGTGCAAGGAGCGTGGGCGGACTCACCGGTACCGCGGTGCCGAGACCGCAATCGACGTGTCCGTGCGGGCCGATCGGTAGCAGTGGTCCGAACTGGTACGTCGCCCGTCTTGCCATCGCCGGACCGGCGATCACGTTCTCCCCGATCGTCTCGCGCAGGAAGTGTTCGGGCGCGATGATCCGGCACCTGCCTGCGTCGACCTCCGCGCGCGAGGTGACGCCCAGCACTCCCCCGAAGTGGTCGGCATGCGAGTGCGTGTAGATGACCGCCGTGACGGGTCGCTCGCCGAGGTGGAGGTTGACGAGGTTCAGGGAGGCACGCGCGGTGTGCTCACTGGTCAGCGGATCGATCACGATCCAGCCCTCCGTGCCGCGCACGAACGTGACGTTGGAGATGTCGTACCCCCGCACCTGCCACACACCCTCCGTCACCCTGAAGAGACCGTGGTGTGCGTTGAGTACCGCATGGCGCCACAGGTTGGGGTTGACGGTGTCGGGTGCGGGTGCACCGTCGCGCAGGAAGTCGTACTCGGCGATCCTGAACACGTGGCGACCGGCCGGATCGGCGATCACCGGTTCGCCCAACGAGGCAACGTACCCGCGTCGGACGCGATCAAGATCGCTCGGGTCGGGTTGACGCTCGCCCGCTAACCGGTTGGCGGCGATGGTGTGGGGTGTTGCATCCCCGTGTCGCAACGGTTCGCCGCTCGACGGTGACCGTGCAGGCACGCACGGAGACTACCGAGCGCCGCCACACTGGAGGGCGTGCGTGGTCGACCCCTGGTATCCGTAACGTTCGCTCTCGGATTCGCCGTCGTCGCGGCGGGCTGCTCCGGTGGCGACGGCGCCGCGGAGATTCCCGCAACCACGACGTCGGTCGTCACGACGACATCGGCACCGGCGGCGCCGACAGATGCCACGTTCGCCCCTGCGGGTTATGAATCACTCGTCACCTCCGACGGACGCACCCGCTCGTACCGCGTCGTCGATCTCTCCGGTGGTGCACCCGCTCCCCTGCTCTTCGTACTGCACGGATTCGGTGGTTCCGCCGAGGACATGCGCTCGTACACCGGTGTCGAAGAAGCGGTCCGTTCGTCCCTCGCCGACGGTGCCGTGGTCGCGTACCCGAACGGCACCGGGCTCGAGGAGGGACTACCGCAGTCGTGGAACGCCGGCGACTGTTGTCCGTTCTCCACCTACGACATGGTCGACGACGTTGCGTTCTTCGATCAACTGATCAACGTCATCACCTCCGCGTACGACATCGACACGTCGCGGATCTGGGTGGTTGGTCACTCCAACGGCGGAATGATGGCCTACCGCCTCGCGTGCGAGTTGTCGGAGCGCATCACCGCCATCGGTGTCGCCGCCGGCGCCCTGATGACCGACCCCTGCACACCCGACCGACCGGTGGCCGCGATGCACCTGCACGGTGAACTCGACGCCGTGGTTCCCCTCGCCGGTGGCGAGACGGCCGGCATCACCTTCCCGTCCGCACGCGATTCTTTCGATCGGTTCGCCACCGCAAACTCCTGCACACTGCTCGACTCCACGGCGTCGTGTCCGGGAGGCGCGACCATGGTGCTGCGGGTTGACGCCGGTTGGACGCACGACTGGCAGGCCGACTGGACGTCCCTATTGCTCGGATTCCTGGACGGCCAGGTTCGCGGCTGACGCCGACGGGTCAACGGCGCAACAACCGGCGGCGCAGTCGGGCGCCGAACCGAACGACGAGCGGTGACTCGCTCGCCCTCGCCCTGCGACGGGCATTGTCGCGCTGCTTCGTGAGGTGCGCGATTCGCTCCTCGAGTGCCTGAAGCATCGAGTTCATCTCGATGAGATCGTGCTGCATCTGCACCTGACGGTGCCGGAATACCTCGAGATCGTGCTTCGACAGTTCGTGGAGCCGGCGTTCGGTATCGCGCTCCTCGGTCAGTGCCTTGCGTGCCACCACGAACTCGGCGACCTTCGCCTCGGTGTACTGACTGAAGTCCTCGAGCTTCATCCGCAGTCCGTGCGCCTCTTCGAGGAGGTCGGCGATGAGCTGGTCGCGGTCGTCCGTCTTGTCGGGCATGTGGAACCTCCCCACATCGTAAGTGCCCCTCGGGCCGCATTCGTAGACTCGTGCGGATGAAACGTGTCGTCCTCTTCTCCCTTGCAGCCGCGTGCCTCGTCGTCTCCGGCTGTGCAACCACCGACGGGGGTGCGACACCGAACGACGAGGTCGTGCTCGGGTTCACGCTGGAGCCCACCAATCTCGACATCAGCGGTACGGCAGGGCAGGCGATTCCACAGGTCCTGCTCGACAACGTCTACGAGGGACTCCTGCGGGTGGAGGAGGACGGAACCATCGTTCCCGCGCTGGCCGAGTCCTACGAGGTGTCCGACGACGGACTCAGTTACCGGTTCATCATCCGTGATGCCAACTTCCACGACGGCAGCACGCTGACGGCCGACGACGTCGTCTGGAGCATCTCACGCCTGCTCGAGGACGGGTCGACTGCGGTGCTTCCCACGCAGCTCGCCCAATTCTCACGGGTCACCGATGTCTCGGCCGAAGGTAACGCCGTCACCGTCACGCTGGATGAGCGGGACAACGATCTGCTCTACAACCTCACGCAGCGGGGTGGTGTGATCTTCAAGAAGGACACCGGCGACTTCGCGACCACGGCGGTCGGCACCGGCCCCTACTCGTTCGCCGGGTGGGACAAGGGCAGCAGCATCACACTCGAGCGCTTCGACGGCTACTGGGGCCGCCGCGCCGACACCCGCACGGTCGTCTTCCGCTACTTCGCCGATGCCGCCGCGCTCAGCAACGCGATGCTCGCCGGCGACATCGACGTGATGACCACCGTGCAGTCCCCGGAGGTCCTCCCCGTGTTCGAGGATCGCGACGACCTGAAGGTGCTCAGCGGATCGACCAACTGCGAGGTCACGCTCGGAATGAACAATTCGCGGGCACCATTCGACGATGCCAACGTCCGCCGGGCCGTGCGCCAGGCGATCGACAAGCGCGCACTCATCGACGTCGCCTGGGGTGGGTACGGCACCGAGATCGGAAGCTTCGTGCCGCCGACCGACCCGTGGTTCGAGGACCTCACCGGCATCGCCCCGTTCGACCCCGACGCGGCCCGAACCGCGTTGGATGCCGCCGGCGTGAAGCCCGGAACGCCGGTCACCCTCGACGTTCCGCCGATCAACTACGCGACGAACTCCAGTGAGTTCATCGCCGCCGCCCTCGGCGACGTCGGATTCGACGTGTCGATTCGGCCGGTCACCTGGGAGGAATGGCTCGACCGTGTGTTCACCAAGGCCGACTACGACCTCACGATCGTGTGCCACATCGAACGCAACGACATGGCGATCTACGCCAACCCGGACTACTACTTCCGCTTCGACGACGCCGAATACCGCGATCTCATCGCCGCCGCGAGTGCGGCCGCGACGCCGCGGCTCCGCAGCGACTCGCTGCGCGCCGCAGCCCGACTGCTCTCCGAACGATCGGCGAGCGACTGGCTGTGGCTGATACCCAACCTCCAGGTGGCCAAGCGGGACATCGCGGGAGTCGTCAAGAGCTCGGTGGGCGACTCGTACTACGTCGCCCGCATCGAACGAGTCTGACGACACCCTGACATGAGCGGCGTCCGGCGCCGGCTCGTCATTGCTCTGC
Source organism: Ilumatobacteraceae bacterium (assembly GCA_044344715.1). Taxonomy (GTDB): domain Bacteria; phylum Actinomycetota; class Acidimicrobiia; order Acidimicrobiales; family Ilumatobacteraceae; genus F1-60-MAGs027. Next base: position 6,924 of record JBIJCI010000007.1, read on the forward strand.
TCGGTATCGTCGCCTCGAGTGCGTTCGTCTTCGCCGTTCTTCGCGCCTTGCCGGGAGACATCGCAACGGCACGTCTGGGTGTCGACGCCACCCCGGAGGCGCTCGCTGAACTGCGTCGCGAGTACGGCCTCGAGCGGCCGCTCGCGGTGCAGTACGTGGACTGGATCTCCGACTTCCTCCGGGGCAACCTCGGGACGTCGATGGTCGACGGTACCGACGTCGGTGGCGCCATCGTCTCGCGACTCGACGTGACGCTGCCCCTCGTTCTCGCCTCATCGGTCATCTCCATCGTTGCCGCCGTGCAGATCGGGCGACGCGCGGCACTACGACGCAGGAGCATCACGGGTTTCCTCGCCGGGTTCCTCTCGCAACTCGGACTTGCGGTTCCCACGTTCGTCCTCGGAATCGGATTCGTTGCACTGTTCGCGGTGCGCTGGCGACTTCTGCCGGCGGGTGGCTTCCCGGTGGAAGGATGGCGGAACACGACCGAGGCGGCCCGATCGATGGTGCTCCCGGTTCTCACGCTCTCGATGACGCAGGTTGCCATGCTCGTCAGATTCGCGCGGTCACAGTCGCTGGAATACACCGCTTCGACTGCGTTCCGGACGGCACGCTCGGTCGGTCGTACGGCCGGGCAGGCCATGTCGCCCGCGCTGCGGTTGATCCTCTCCCCCGTACTCACCGTCGGCGCCCTGCAGTTGTCGACGTTGCTCACCGGTGCGGTGGTCGTGGAGAGCGTGTTTGCACTTCCCGGGCTGGGTTCGATGCTGGTGCGCGACATCGCCAACCGTGACCTGACGAAGGTGCAGTCGACGTTGCTCGTTCTCGTGGTCGCGGTCTTCGTCATCCGGTTGCTGGTCGACTTCGTCAACGACCGGCTCGACCCGCGGAGGCTGTCGTGAGGACCTCGCCGTCGCTCGTCGCGGGAACCGCGATCTGCTCGCTCATCAGTACGCTCGCCCTCACCGGTGGTTTCTGGACCCCGCACGATCCGCTCGTGGTCGACGCGGCCCGGACGTTCGGCGGCCCCTCCGTCGAGCATCTGCTCGGCACCGATCAACTCGGTCGCGACGTGCTCAGCACGTTGTGGCAGGGGGCCCGAACGTCGGTCATCGCCGCCGTGCTCGCCGCCGCGATCGCAATGTTCGTCGGCGGACTACTCGGCGTCGCCGCCGCGATGGCGGGCCGTTGGCTCGACGATGCGATCATGGCACTCAGCACCGTCTTCGTGGCGTTTCCCGCGCTGCTTCTCGCATTGTTGATCGTCGCCGCCCGGGGCCCGTCGACGGGCACCACCGTCATCACCGTCGCGGTGGCGGCGGGTGCCGCGGTCGCCGTGGTGACGAGGAGGGATGCTGCCGACGTCCTGGCCACGCCCTACGTCGCCGCCGCACGATTCTGCGGGGCGACCGGTTGGCGGGTCGTCCAACGCCACCTGCTCCGGAACCTCGTGCCCTCACTGTGCGTGCAGGCGACCGGTGCGGCGTCGGTCGCGCTCGTCGCCGAGTCGACGCTCAGCTACCTGGGTCTCGGTACCACGCCCCCGACACCGTCGTGGGGGCGCATGCTCGCCTCGACGCAGCAGTACCTGCTCGTCCACCCGATGCTCACCATGTGGCCGGCACTCCTCGTATGTGCGACGGTGCTCGGACTCAACCTGCTCGGTGACGGACTGCGGGAGAGGTTCGACCCGAACCTGCGCGGCTAGTTGCCGATGAGCGGGGCGGCAGTGACCACCGACGTCATCGTCAGCGAACCGAAATCGCCACCGTCGACCATCGTCGAGAGTCGCAGCTCTGCGGCCTCCGCCGTCGCCGCAACGTAGACGACCGGTAGGAAGTGCTCGGGGGTCGGCACGGCCCTGCGTGCGTGTGTATGTCCGAGCACGTCCGCAACGCGGGTGGGGGTTTTGGAGAGCAGGAATCTCTGTGCCTCACGGTCGAACTCACCGGCCCAGTCGAATGCCCGACCCGGCATCGACCAGTCGATGAGTCCGAGGTTGTGTACGACGTTGCCGCTCCCGAGTACGACCACGTTTTCTGCCAGCAGCGGCGCCAGCCTCCGTCCGAGTGCAACATGTTGCTCCACCGGTTTGGTCGCGTCGATCGACAACTGCACCACGGGCACGTCGGCGCGGGGTACCAGGTGTGCGAGCACCGACCACGTGCCGTGGTCGAATCCCCAGTCGGTTTCATCGAGGATCACCGGTTCGGGTGCCAACAGTTCCGCCACGCGTCGCGCGACGGCGGGGCTGCCCGGGGCCGGGTAGTCGAAAGCGAAGAGATCGGGTGGGAAACCGCTGAAGTCGTGGATCGTCCGGGGATGTTCCATCGCGGTGACCGCCACGCCCTTCACGTACCAATGCGCGGACACCACGACGATGGCGTCCGGTCGGGTGATCCTGGCACCGAGCTCGCGCCAGGCGTCGGTGAAGCGATTCGACTCGATGGTGTTCATCGGGCTCCCGTGCCCGACGAACGCCGCGATACTCACCGGTAGTACGGGTTCGCGCCGGTGGCGTGGTCGGTGAGGTCGCGAACCTTGGTGATGGCTTCCACCTGCTCGGTGATCATCGACTGCACGCCCTCGAGCATCGTCTGCTTGCTCATCGAGCAGCCGTGGCATCCACCGCCCATCGTGAAGTAGGCAGTGCCGTCCTGGTCGTGGCCTGCGTAGGTGACGAACCCGCCGTGTGCCGCGAGTGCCGGGTTCACGTCGGCCGACACGATCGCCTCGATACGGGCGGATGTCTCGTCGTCGCGCACGAGCCCCTCGACGGCCGGGGCCTTCGGGCGGTTGGGATTGCGCAACACCAGTCCGGCCTGGTCGTTGTAGTCCAGTTCGGCACCGCGCAGCGAGTCGACATCGTCGGCGGGCATGATGAACTTGAATCCGTCGACGGTACGTACCTCGTCGGAGAACGCCGACTTGAGGAACTCCTCGAAGACGAGGTCGTAACGGAAGTCCTCACCGGGCTGCGAGATGATCGACAGTCGCAGGCCGAGTTTCTCGGCGTCGGGCTCGGTGTCGCGAAGTTCCTTCAACTTGGCGATGGCGGCCGCGGTCACCGTGATGATGGTGTCGCGCGGTGCCGCCGCAGCGAGCGGCGACGTCTTCGTGTCCGACACGCCCCGCAGGCTACCGAGCACCGGGAGCCGCATACCCGCCGTCAGCGTTAGTGTTTCCGTCACAAGCACGGGGAGTCCGGGGTTCGTCGGACTGAGAGGGTGGAAGCCACCACCGACCCGCAGACCTGATCTGGGTAATGCCAGCGGAGGGAGCGACATGACGACGGAACGTACCCGACACGACACGGCGATCGTGCTGCTCGGTGGCACGGGCAGTCACGCGGGAGACTTCGGTGAACTTCCGACGGATGCCCGTGTCATTGCCGCGGATTCCGGCGTCGAACTCGCCGACATGCTCGGGCTGCGCGTCGACACGGTGATCGGCGACATGGACTCGATACACCCCACCTCGCTCGCTGCCCTCTCGGCCCTCGACGTGGAGATCGTCCCGTACTCCACCGACAAGGACGCAACCGACGCTGAACTCGCCATCATCCATGCCGCACGACTCGGTGCCGAACGACTGCTCGTACTCGGCGCCGGTGGCGGGCGTCTCGACCACCAACTCTCGATCTTCTCGGTGATGTTCCACGACGAGCTTCGTTCGGTACGGGTCGAGCTGCGGGTCGGTGGCTCGCGCGCCCATCCGATCCGCGACGGCGGGGATCTCGTGGTCCGGTGCGGCGTCGGATCGATCGTCGGACTGATTCCGTTCGGGGGCGACGTGCACGGCGTATCGACGCAGGGCCTGCGGTGGTCGCTTGACGACGGATCGCTGGCGGTGACTGCATCGCGCGGCGTGAGCAACCGGGCGGTCGACGACGAGATCCGGGTTTCCGTGCGCAGTGGCCGTTTGATCGTGACGATCGATCAGCCCGACGACCGGAGGGAGTCGGAGTGACATGAAACGCAAGATCGTCGCGCTCCTCGTACTCGTTGCAGTCGTCGCATCGTCGTGCGGCGGCTCGGCCGAGCAGGACGCTTCCCGCCAGCCGACGGAGCCCGTCACCCTCCGCCTGATCGCCCACGACTCGTTCACCCCGAGCGAGGGAGTACTCGAGTCGTTCACCGCGGCGACGGGAATCGTCGTCGACGTCCTGCGCAGCGGCGACGCCGGAACCCTCGTGACGAAAGCCGTACTGGCAGCCGGCAATCCGGAGGCCGACGTGTTGTGGGGAGTCGACAACACGCTCCTGTCACGGACGCTCGACGCCGACGTCTTCCTGCCGTACGTCACCGTCCACCGCGATGACCTCGATCCCGTCGCGCTGGGACTCGCACCGAACGGTGAGGTGACACCCGTGGATACCGGCGACGTCTGCATCAACTACGACAGGGCGTGGTTCGCGGAACGTGGCATTGCCCCGCCGCTCACGCTGCAGGCACTCGCGTCGTCGACGTACCGGAACCTGCTCGTCACGTCGAACCCCGTGTCATCGTCACCGGGACTGGCGTTCCTTCTCGCGACGATCGCCGAGTTCGGTGACGGGTGGGAAACCTGGTGGCGGTCGATGCGCGAGAACGGGGTGCTCGTCGTCGAGTCGTGGAGCGATGCGTACTACGGACACTTCACGGCTGCTTCCACCGGAGTACGACCGCTCGTGGTGAGTTACGCCACCAGTCCTCCGGCGGAGGTGATCTTCGCCGACCCGCGCCCCGGCGAGGCTCCGACCGCGGTGGCGGCGCTCACGTGCTTCCGTCAGTACGAGTTCGCGGGAATCCTGCGCGGAACCGACCACGAGGAGGAGGCCCGGGCGCTGATCGACTTCCTCGCCTCGCCTCGCTTCCAGGACGACCTGCCGCTCACCCAGTTCGTGTGGCCGGCCAATCGACTGGCCGAGGTGCCACGGGAGTTCCTCGATTACTCGCTGCGCCCCGAGAAACCGCTCACCATCGATCCGGCGACCATCGCCGCCCGACGCTCGGAGTGGCTCGACCGGTTCAGCGATGTGATGCTGCGATGAGCGACCTGCTGCGAGCCGACCGGCTGCCGCGTGTCGCGGCGGTACCCGCGTTGCTCTGGTTGATCGTCTTCCTCGTGCTCCCGGTGGCGCTGATGATCGCCGGGTACGTCGGCGTCGAGGACGCGATCCGGGTCTTGCGTCGCGATTCGACGTGGCGGATCGTCCGGTTCTCGACGTGGCAGGCGGTACTCAGCGTGGTGGCCACGTTCCTCCTCGCCGCCCCGGTCACCTGGTTGATCGGTCGCCACGACTTTCGGGGCCGACGAGTGTTGCGCGCGATCTCCACGTTGGGGTTCCTCCTGCCGTCGGTGGTCGTGGCCGCCGGTTTCCTGGCCGTCCTACCGGACTCGCTGCACTACTCGGTGTTCGCCATCGTCGTCGCACATGCCTACTTCAACCTCGCGGTGGTGGTCCGCGTGGTCGGCGCGCGGCTCGAACTCGTCGACCAACGCCTCGTCGATGCCGCGGGCACGCTCGGTGCAACGCCGCTGCGCGCACTCCGGACCGTCACATGGCCGCTCGTGCGATCGGCGGTTGCATCGGCAGGCATCGTCGTCTTCCTCTACTGCTTCACGTCGTTCGCCGTCGTCCGTGTGCTCGGCGGTCCGGCACGCAACACGCTGGAGAGTGACATCGCGCTTCGCGCCTTCGGCATCGGCGACGTCGGTGGCGCGACCGTGCTCGGCATCCTGCAGCTCGCCGTGATCCTCGTCGTCCTGGCGATCGCGAGGTCGTCGGGTGGTCGCGATGTGGTGCCGTCCGACGCGAGAACCTCCGCGCTGCCCCGCATCGACCGCCGGCGCGTGGCGACGGCGGTCGTCGTCTGTGCATCGACCGTGCTGTTCGTCGTCGCTCCCCTCGCGTCGGTCGCCTGGCGGTCGGTACGAATCGGTGGAACGACGTCGCTCGCTGCGTGGAGTTCGGTGTTCGACTCCGGTCTGCGGGATTCACTGTTCGTGTCGGTACGCACCGCCGTGTTCGCAGGATTGCTCGGAGTGATCCTCGCAACCACCGTCGGCATGGCGGTGGTACGGCTCGGGCGGGTCGGACGGTTCATCGACGTTCTGGCGTTCGTACCACTCGCGGTCTCACCCGTGACCCTCGGTCTCGGCCTCGTGGTCACCTTCGATGGGGGATGGTACGACTGGAGGGCCGCCTGGTGGTTCGTCGCCGTGGCACACACGCTCGTGGCACTGCCGCTAGCGGTCCGTGTGCTCGTTCCCGCCTGGCATGCGGTGCCGGCCGGACTGCACGAGGCAGCCGCCGTACTCGGTGCCGGAGAGCTGCGACGATTCCTCGACGTCGACGTGCGCTTCGTTCGTCGGGCCATGGTCGCCGCATTCGGACTGGTGATCGCCGTGTCGCTGGGCGAATTCGGTGCCGCATCGCTGCTGTCACGGAGCGGCGCCGAGACGGTGCCGGTGGTCGTCGGACGACTCCTCGGGCGGACCGGCGACCTCGTTCGTGCTCAGGCATTCGCCCTGTCGACGGTGCTCGTGGTGCTGTGTATCGGCGCACTCCTCGTCGTCGAGTCCCTCCTCGGAAGGAACGCCCGTGCTCGCGGTGGTTGATCTCGTCGTGAGGCGCGGCGGGCGGTGCGTGCTCGACCGCGTCAACCTGCACGTCACTGCCGGCGAGCGGGTGTCGTTGCACGGGCCGAGCGGCTGCGGCAAGACCACGCTGCTGCACGCCATCGCCGGTCTCGTCGATGTGTCGGGCGGCTCGGTCGCCGTCGCCGGTCACGACGTCACCCAACTGCCCGTGCACCGTCGCGGAATCGGGCTCGTCTTCCAGGACGACCGGCTGTTCCCGCACTTCACCGTGGCGGAGAACGTCGCGTACCCGCTGCGCGTGCGCGGGGTGCCGAAACACCGGCGCCGTGCCGTGGCGGAGTCGTGGCTCGAGAACGTCGGGCTCGGGGGATTCGCCGACCGCAGCGTCGCGACGCTCTCCGGCGGCGAGGCGCGGCGGGTGGCGCTGGCCCGCACGCTGGCCGCCGAACCGCACCTCGTGCTGTTGGACGAACCGCTGACGGGGCTCGACCAGCGGCTGCACGACCGGCTGCTCGACGACCTGGACCGTCTCTTCCGGTCACTGCATACGACCGTCGTGCACGTTACGCACGATCGCTCGGAGGGCGCTCGACTGTGCAACCGCGCAGTCGAGTTCGAATCGCTCGCGCGCCTGTCAGACTGAACCAGTGTCCGCGGGTTCCTACGTCGTCCGACCGATATCACTGACCGAGGCGCTGCCCGTCCGGTTGAACGTGCTGCGACGAGGTACGCCATCCCGGGAGGCGAACTACGACGGTGATCACGACCCGCACACGGTGCACATCGGAGCCGAGACGGCGGGTCGGGTGGTGGCCACCTCGACGTGGTTGGTCGCCGCGTGGCAGGACGACCCGACGGCGGTTGCAGTGCAACTCCGGGGCATGGCGGTGCTCGACGAGATGCAGCGATCGGGCGTCGGTCGGGCACTGATCGATGCCGGTGTAGAGCGTGCCTGCGAACGGGGTGCGCGATACGTCTGGGCCAAGGCCCGCGATTCGGCGATCGACTTCTACCGACGATGCGGGTTCCGGGTGGTGGGCGACGAATTCACCGAGCCCGCATCGGGGCTTGCGCACCACCTCGTGGTGTTGACGTTGGACTAACGTCTACGACCCGAAGTTCACCGACGTGGTGTAGAGCACCGCGGTGCCGTCGGCGAACGCAGCGTCGAAGTCGAGCGTCCACTCGCCGGGCGTCGGCACGGTGACCTCGTAATGGAAGTGGTTGGTTCCGCTCTTCTCGAACCACAGGATCAGCGTCGACTGGGAACCGTCGGTGGGGATCAGGTTGCCGGTCACCGACTCGACCTGCTGCAACTTGCCGCCGGGCGGTGCGAACTCCATGTGGATCAGCACCTTTCCGACCCGTGCCGGATCGACCGTGACGTCGGCGATCACGTCGTCGGCAACCAGCGACGCATTGAATGCATCGGCACCGCCCGTGTCGTGTGCCCCGGACTTCGGCCCGGAAGCGCCGGAGCCGCCGCAGGCAACGAGCATCACGCCGGCAAGGAGCATCACGGTGAATCGTCGAATCATGCACTCATTCTCGCAGCAGCGGGAGCCTAGTAGGGATCGGCGGGCGGCACCCCGTCGATCATCGTGCGGTTGTACAACCAGGCGAGACGCTCGTTGGGACTCAGTCGAAGCACGGCGTCGGGCAACGACGTCAAGCCCATCGGTTTGCGTGCCTTCCATGCCATCACCCGGCGGTCGAGGTCGTACCGCACGAAGAGGGGGTCCCAGTCGCGCCAGCCGTAACCGAGCCCGAGGTCCGCGTGGTGCACCTCGGTCTCGCACCAGCGCATCTGGACGAGATCGGGAACCGGCACGCGCGAGCCGTCGGAGTGCGACTTGATGCCGAAGCCGCTCCACGTGGTGGTGGTGGCGCTGGCCCACGCCGCCTCGAGCGCATAGATCGTCACCCGCACGTCGGCGACGAGTTCGGCGGCCGGTCGCGCCGCACCGGATTCGATTGCCGCGTCGCGCACCGGTTTGCCGCCCGGATACTGCTCGGACTCCTCGCCCCGCGTCGCCGCAGCGAACATCCGGGCATGGCTCTCGGCGTTGCGCGCGAGGTGGGAGAGTACGTGACCACGCGTCCAACCGGGCAACGGCGACGGCTCGCGGCACTGCGAATCGGTCAACGACTCGAGCGACCGGAGCAGCCGCTGATGCGACGCCGCGCAGCCCGTGACACGGGCATCGAGTGCACGTGCGGCTGCCTCGTCCACGACGTCTACGGCCTCGAAGCGTCCCGTTGCGGCACGACGACCACCGTACCGTCCGACTCATGGATGACGCGGGCGGCGACGCCGTAGAACTCGGCGAGGGTCTCGCTGCGCAGCACCTCCCGTGCACCGCCGCGCGCCACTCCGACACCGTGGTGAAGGAGCAGCAAGCGGTCCGAGTACAGACCGGCGAGCGTCAGGTCGTGCATCGCCGACACCACGATCAACCGCCGGGAGCGGCGCAGTCGGTCGACCAATTCGAGCGCGTGCTGCTGGTGCCCGAGGTCGAGCGCACTCGTCGGTTCGTCGAGGAGCAGCACCGGCGCCTCCTGCGCCAACGCCCGGGCGATGACGACCCGTTGTCGCTCGCCGCCGGACAAGGTGGCGAGGGGTCGCCGCGCGTACACGGCGAGATCGAGCTCGTCGACGAGCCTCGCCACCACCTCGTGGTCGCGTCGTGATTCGCGACCGAACGTCGGGATGTAGGGGTTTCGTCCGAGCATCACGTAGTCGACGACGGTCATGTCGTCGGGCAGCAGGGGTTCCTGCGGCACGTAGGCGACGAGTCGTGCCGACTCGCGCGTACCGAGCCGGGCGGTCTCCCGACCCCCGATCAGTACCGATCCGGTGAACTCCACGAGACCGGCGAGTGCACGCAACATCGAACTCTTGCCGGCACCGTTCGGCCCGATCAGGCACAACCACTCACCCGGCTCGAGCGACTCGTCGATCCCGCAGACAACCGAACAACCGCCGTACTCCACGCGAAGTCCGCGTACGACGAGGGAGGGTCGGGGGTCGGCGTCGCTCACCGGCGAACCTCCCGCATCCGCAGGAGGAACAGGAAGAACGGTGCACCGAAGAACGCGGTGACGACACCGATCGGCGTCTCGGATGGCGACGTAAGGATGCGACCGGGCACGTCGGCGGCGATGAGGAAGACGGCACCGACGAACATACTGAGCGGCAGCACCACCCGGTTCGACGATCCCGAAACCAGCCGCACCGCGTGGGGCACGATGATGCCGACGAACCCGATCAGTCCGCTGACCGCCACTGCGGCCGAGGTACCGAGCGTGGCGGCGAGCACCACGACGATGCGAACCTGGTTCACGTTCATCCCCAGGGCGCGGGCCTCGTCGTCACCCACCCGTAGCACGTCGATTACGCGACGGTACAGCAGCAGTACGACCGAACTCACGACGATGTACGGAAGCACGAGGCGGACGTCGCCCCACGTGGCGGACGTGAGTCGTCCGAGGATCCACGAGTACACCTGGCGAACGACGTCGTTGTTGCGCTGAAGCACGAAGGTTTGCACGGCGGTTGCGAGGGACGTCACGGCCACACCGGCGAGCACGAGGGTGGTCGCCGAGCGAGAGCGACCGAAGGCGGTTCCCACCGCATATGTGAGTGCAACCGCGGCGAGACCACCGACGAATGCGGCCAGCGGAACCGGGTCGACCGGCCACGACTCCGTGACGTTGCGGTTCACCACGAAGGCCAACGTTGCACCGAGTCCCGCGCCGGCGGCAACGCCGAGGAGGTAGGGATCGACCAACGGATTGCGGAACACGCCCTGGTAACTGGCCCCGGACAACGACAACATCGCACCAACGAGTGCCGCCAGCGCAACACGGGGGGCACGGATCTGCCACACGAGGTTCCACTGCGCGTCGGTGACCCCGCTCTCGACTCCGATCAACGGCAGCCGGTCGAGCAACTCGAGCGGAACACGCCACCAATCGGGACCCGCCGGCCCGAGCGACACACCGACCACCGCGGCCACGACGACCGCACCTGCACCACCCGTCCACCAGCCGAGTCGCGACCCGTGCGATGCGGACACGCGTGCGGATCGGCTCACGGTGACGCCGTCACGACCGAGGCGACGGCCTCGGCTACCACCCGTACGAGCTCGACGAGTCGCGGACCCCACCGCGATGCGATGTCGTCGTCGAGTTCCACGATGCTCCCCGATCTAACCGCCGACAATCCGCCCCAGCCGTCTCGTGCGGCGACGGTATCCGCCGACTGTGCGCAACACTTCGTGTCGGCGAGGAAGATGATGTCGGGGTCCTTCTCCACGACGACTTCGGCGGACAACTGCGGGTAGTCGTTGCCCGGCTCCACCCCGTCGGCGATGTTCGACAGGCCGAACAACGACATCACCCCGCCGATGAAGGTGTTCGACGTGACCGTATAGGGAGTCGGATCCAGTTCGTAGAAGTAGCTGAGCGGAGGATCGACGACCACTGCACCGGCGACGAGTGCCTCTATCTCCGCGCGCATCGTGCCCGACAACTGCAACGCTTCGGGAAGACGTCCGGTCAGCGCGCCGAGTTGCTCGATCTGCAGGTAGGCACCCGCGAGGTCGGGCACGGCTCCGGCCACGAATACCGGAATGCCGAGGGCCGAGAGCTGCTCGACGAGATTGCCCGGGTCGTAGCTGATGATTACGAGGTCGGGTTCGAGCCCCGAGATCGCCTCCACGTTCGGCTGGTAGGCGTCGAGTTTCGTCAGCGCACCGGTTTCCGCCGGGTGATTGGAGTAATTGTCGACGGCGACGATGTTGTCGCCCGCACCGATGGTGAACAGGGTTTCGGTCGCACTGGCGGACATCGAGATGATTCGCACCGGCTCCGCATCGATCGTGAGTTCGCCGATCGTCACCGGGAAGTCGGATGTCTGCGCTGTGGTGGTCGTCTCCGCGCCGGCGGAGTCCTCCGATGGAGCACTGCCGCCACAGGCAATGCTCGTCGGTACCAACAAGAAAAGGCCGGCGAAGCCGGCCAGTCGTGAACGCTTCATGATGTTCTCCTTGCCCTTCTCGCGAGGGCGGCTGATGGGGCATCCTCGTCAGGCGACCGGACTCGCGGAGCTCGACCTGGGCCGAACTTCGCACCACCGTTGCGGGACAGTGCCGGAATCTCACCGGACTTCGCTCACGAGCATGCGTCGCGGCTATTGCCGCGACAGGACCGAAGGTAGCAGACGCCTCAGCCGGCGACAAGCGATGCGATCCGCGAGATGCCCTCGCGAAGATCGTCGTCCCCGAGCGCGAACGAGAATCGTGCGTATCTCGGTGCACCGAAGGCCTCGCCCGGTACGAACGCCACCTTCGCACGCTCGAGGACGAGGTCGGCGAGTTCCATCGAGGTTGCGGCACTCGCACCACCGAGGTTGCGGTTCAGCAACCCGCCCACGTTCGGGAAGCAGTAGAACGCACCCTGCGGCTTCATGCACGTGACGCCCGGAATCGCGGTGAGCAACCCGTGCATCAGGTTGCCGCGACGCTCGAACGCGGTTCGCATCCGGACCACGTCGTCGAGTCCACCGGTGATTGCGGCCAGAGCCGCGTATTGCGCCACGTTCGAGACGTTGCTCGTGGTGTGGCTCTGGAAGTTGACTGCGGCCTTCATCACGTCGCTCGGGCCGATCATCCAGCCCACACGCCAGCCCGTCATCGCGTACGTCTTGGCGACACCGTTGACGATCACGCAACGATCGGCGATCTCGGGCACCAGCGTGGGCATGGAGTGGAACTCGTGCCCACCGTAGGTGAGGTGCTCGTAGATCTCGTCGGTCACGACCCACACGTCGTTGGCTGCCGCCCACTTGCCGATGGCAATGGTCTCCTCGCGCGAGTACACGGCCCCGCTCGGGTTGTCGGGCGACACGAAGAGCAGCACCTTGGTGCGCGGGGTCTTGGCGCGCTCGAGTTGCTCGACCGTCACCTTGAACTCGGTTTCTTCGGTGGTATCGATCACCTTCGGCACGCCACCCGACAGAGCGATGGCCTCGGGATACGTGGTCCAGTACGGTGCCGGGCAGATCACTTCGTCGCCCGGGTCGCACAAGGCAGCGAAGGCGACGAACACTGCGTACTTTCCGCCGACGGTGACGAGCACCTGCGATGGCTGGCACTCGAAGCCGCTGTCGCGCTTGGTCTTTGCGGCGATCGCCTCGCGCAACGCGGGCAAACCCGCAGCCGGCGTATAGCGATGGGCCTTCGGATCACGTGCTGCCTTCACCGCCGCTTCCACGATGTGCTCGGGTGTGGGAAAGTCGGGCTCACCCGCACCGAACCCGATGACGTGTTCTCCCTTGGCCTGGAGCGCCTTCGCCTTGGCATCGACGGCCAGCGTCGCCGATTCGGCGATTGCCGCCAACCGGGCCGACACCCTTGACTTCTTGTTCTGCGGTGTTGAACTCGGTGACATCCCTGCCATGCTAAGACGGTGACGAAGTCGCCGCCCGCCGATTTCGTGATTCCCCGCGACATGCTGCCCGCCGACGGACGATTCGGGTGCGGTCCGTCCAAGGTTCGCGATGCGCAGCTCGATGCCCTCGCCGATGAGGGTCGTCGCCTGATGGGCACCTCGCACCGCCAACCCCCGGTGAAGAAGCTCGTCGGATCCGTACGTGCCGGACTGCGGGGGCTGTTCTCATTGCCCGACGGATGGGAAGTCGTACTCGGCAACGGCGGTTCGACGGTGTTCTGGGACGTCGCCACGTTCGGACTCATCGAGCGCCGTAGCGAGCACCTCGTATTCGGGGAGTTCTCGCAGAAGTTCGCCGATGCAGCGGCGGCGGCACCGCACCTCGCCGACCCCGTGGTGGTCGCCGGCGAGCCCGGCACCCACCCGCAGCCTGCTGCGGCCGATGTCGACGCCTACTGCCTCACGCACAACGAGACTTCCACGGGCGTCGCGATGCAACCCGTCCGCCCGGGGTTCGCCGGCGATGCATTGGTGCTGGTGGATGCAACGTCCGCCGCCGGCGGTCTCGCCTGGTCACCGAACGAGGTCGACGTCTACTACTTCGCACCGCAGAAGTCGTTCGCCAGCGACGGCGGGTTGTGGATCGCCTGCTGCTCGCCGCGCGCGATCGACCGCATCGAACGCATCTCCTCGTCCGGCAGGTGGACTCCCGCGTCGCTCGACCTGAAGGTCGCACTCGACAACTCGCGAGCCGATCAGACGTACAACACGCCGGCGATTGCCACGCTCTTCCTGCTCGACCAGCAGGTCCGTTGGATGCTCGACAACGGCGGGCTGGACTGGTGCGCGCAGCGTACGGAGGAGTCCGCCCGAATCATCTACGGGTGGGCCGAGCGTTCCTCGTACGCATCGCCCTTCGTGGCGTCTCCCGACCGGCGCTCGAACGTCGTGGCAACGATCGATCTGGACGGCGTGTCGGCCAACGACGTGAATGCGGTACTCCGACGCAACGGCATCGTCGACACCGACGGCTACCGTAAGTTGGGTCGCAACCAATTGCGCGTCGGCATGTTCCCCGCGGTCGAACCGGCCGACGTTGCGGCACTCACCCGATGCGTCGACTTCGTGGCGGAGAAGCTCCGCGGATGAGCGTGCGCGACCACTCGGAGAACTACCCCACCGTCGACGAGGTCCTCGAGTCGAACATCGCCGAGATTCCGCGTCTGCAACGGCCGGTGATGCTGGTGGCCCTCGAGGGTTGGTTCGACGCAGCGAGGGCCGCCACCACGGCCCTTGACTGGCTGACCGACTCGCGGCACTGCGTGACGGTCGCGACGATCGATCCCGACCCGTTCTTCGACTTCACGCAGGTGCGACCGGAGGTGTGGATCGACGACGACGACGAACGGCACATCCGCTGGCCGGAGAACGAGATCACCGTCGTTCACGGTGACACCGACGGTCGTGACCTCGTGGTGCTCTCCGGGGTGGAACCGCACCTCAACTGGCCGACGTTCGTCTCGTGCGTCGTGCGATGTGCACGCGAACTCGACTGTGGCGCGGTCGTCACGGTCGGTGCGATGCTCGATGCCGTCCCGCATACCCGCACCCCCACGGTGACGGGCAGCACCACCAACGCTGCGCTCGCCGGCAAACTCGGCCTCTCGCGCCCCCAGTACGAGGGGCCAACCGGTGTAGTGGGGGTGTTGCTCGAACGCCTCGAGCAGGAACGTATACCGGCCGTCTCACTACGGGTGGGCGTACCGCACTATCTCGCATCCTCGGAGCACCCGAAATCATCGGCTGCGCTCCTGCGCCATATCGAGCGCGTCCTCAACGTACCGACCCGGCACGCCGGGCTCTACGAGGACATCCAGCGCTGGACGGAGCTGCACGATGCCGCCGTCGAGGAGGACGAGCAGACGCAGGAGTACGTGCAGATGCTGGAGGGCGAGTACGACCGGCGCAACGACACGACGATTCCGACGGCCGACGACCTCGGTGATGCCTTCGAGCGTTTCCTTCGCGAGCAGGGCGAGTAGTACGTTCACCCCGAATTCATCGTAAGTATCTCTCAAACATTATTGAGAGACCTAGAGTGTGGTTATGGCTCACCGTCGGGACGCCCTACGACACCGCGCCGAGGTGTTCGCAGCATTGGGGGACCCGACTCGCCTAGCCATCGCCGAACAGCTCTCACGATCCGATCGCACACCCGGTGAACTCATCGAGCTCATTGATGCTTCTTCGGCTCTGCTTGCGCACCACCTCGACGTTCTCGAGGCCGCCGGGATCACCGAGCGAACCGTGTCGCACGCCGATGGTCGCAAGCGGTTCGTGCGGCTACTCCCACGGCACCACGCCATTCTCGTCGTCGCCGCCGCTCCCCGCGACGTGGTCTTCGTTTGCACGCACAACTCGGCCCGCTCGCAGATTGCCGCCGCTCTATGGACCCACCTCACCGGTCGCAAAGCTCGGTCGGCGGGCACCCAGCCAGCCGAGCGGGTGCACCCTCGTGCAGTCGACGTCGCCGGACGCAACGGCATCAACCTCCAGGGTGCCCGACCCAGCCGACTCGGCACGGTCAACACGTCGACCACGCTCATCACGGTGTGCGACCAAGCACACGACGAGCTTCCGGCGTCGCTCACGCGACTGCACTGGTCGGTTGCCGACCCCGTGGAGGCCGGCACGGTGCGCGCCTTCAACGATGCGTTCGAGACCTTGCGGGAACGAATCAGCGTCTTCACAACAACCCAGACAAGAAAGGAATAGCCCATGAGCTTCTACCAACCAACGGAGGAAAACGACATCGTCGACCATGTCGTCAACCAACTCTCCCGCAAGTACGCCGGGAAGTTCGACGAGAACGACGTACGACCGGTGGTCACCGAGTCGTTCAACAGCTTCGCCGATGCGAAGGTGCGCACGTTCATTCCCGTCTTCACGTCCAGGTACGCCGACGATCGCCTTCGTGCACTGGCCAAGGTTCGTGGCCTCATCACCGATGCGCCACCGTCGGTGCTGTTCGTCTGCGTGCACAACGCCGGTCGGTCCCAGATGGCGGCCGGATGGTTGCGGCACCTCTCCAAGGGCAAGATCGAGGTGTACTCGGGTGGATCACTGCCGGGCAAGGACCTCAATGCGGCCGCGGTGGCAGCGATGCAGGAGGTCGGCATCGATATCGCCAACGAGTTCCCCAAGCCGTTCGCAGTGGAGATCGTCCAGGCCGCGGATGTCGTCATCACCATGGGCTGCGGCGACACCTGCCCGATCTTCCCGGGCAAGCGCTACGAGGACTGGGCGCTGGACGACCCGGCGGGCCTCGGCGTCGAGGCGGTTCGCCCGATTCGTGACGAGATTCGTCGTCGCGTGACGGACCTCATCGCCGACTTCGATATTGACATCAAGTGACCGCCCCACTCCCACGGCGTCTGGGTTCCGAGGCCCTCGGCGCTGCGCTCCTCATCATCGCCGTCGTTGGTTCCGGAGTCATGGCAACGAACCTCACGGACGATGTCGCCGTGCAACTCCTGGCCAACGCCGGTGCCACGGTCGGAGCGCTCATCGCCCTGATCATGATGTTCGGACCGATCTCCGGTGCCCACTTCAACCCCGTCGTCACGATCGCCGATTGCGTCCTGAACGGCAGGTCATGGCGCGATGTGGTGCCATACTTCCTTGCACAAACCGGGGGCGGAATATGCGGAGCGGCCGTTGCAAACCTGATGTTCGAACTCGACGTGCTCGGTCCATCGACGAAGGTTCGTGAGGGCGGTGGCGTCTGGCTCGGCGAGGTGGTGGCAACATTAGGTCTACTTTGCGTCATCTTTCTCATCGGCAAACACCGTGCTGAATCGGTACCGCTTGCCGTCGGCGTGTGGATCGGTGGCGCCTACTGGTTCACCTCGTCGACGTCACTGGCAAACCCGGCGGTCACCATTGCCCGAGCGTTCAGCGACTCATTCGCCGGTATTGCACCAGAGTCGGTGCCGCTCTTCATCGCCATGCAACTCATCGGGCTTGCGCTCGCGCTGCCAATGCTCAGATTCTTGCGGGCCTAGCAAGTTCACGAAGCCGCTGCTTTGGCTCCGACAATGAGAAAGCCCCGGGCTGTCGCCCGGGGCTCCTCGTAACCTCGAGGGAAGTCGAGGTCGTTACTTCACTTCGATCCGCAGAGCTTGGAGAGTGCCACGCTGCGCTGCTGGAAGGCGCCGAGCAACGGGGTGTACCCCAGAGCTTCGGCGTTCTTCGGTGCATAGTCCGCCACCAGCCACTCGAAGAATTGTGCCACGACCTTGTTCTGGGCGTCGTTGCGCTGCTGGCAGAGGCCATAGGTGACGGCTCCGAGTGGGTACGCATCCCGCGTGGTGCTCATGTTCCAGTTGAACGTAATCAGACCACGCGCGTCCTGGGTGGTGCCGGCCAAGTGGGTGTTGTACCCGGCGGCAGTCGGGGCAACGAATGCACCGGCTGCGTTGCGGATGTTGGCTGCCCGAATACCCTTCGCAGCGCGCGTCGGATCGGTCACATAGGCAACTTCGGCGTATCCCACGGCACCGTTGGTGTCTGCGATGTAGTTGGCCTGGTTGTTGTTCTGTGGTTGTCCGACGAATCGGGAACCGAAGCGCTGAACACCACCGGGGATGCACGATGTGAAGGCATCGTTGATGGCCCAGTCGGGGTTGACCGCGTTCCGCATGTACTGGCAGAAGTTGTTCGTCGTACCCGAGGTATCGGCACGGTACACCACGATGATCGGACGATCGGGCAACTTCACCGCAACCTGTTTGAAGGTCGCGACGGTCTTGCCACCGATCTTGATCGAGAAGGTGTCCTTCGGCTTGACGGTCGATGTCATCCGAACTTCGGCCTTGGTGCCGACCGTGAGTGTCTTCAACACCTTCTTTTGAGTGTCGTCGATCCACTCGATCTTCTTACCCTTGTTCTCCCTCAGTGTCGACGGCAACATCGAGACGGTGATGCGGGCGGCGTTGGCGGCCGTGTTTTCCCAAAGTGCAGTGGCGCCACGGACGTCGGACTTCTTCTTCTGGTTCGCCCACGGCGGATTGTTCTTGATGTCGTTGGCAATGCTCGGGTCGTTCCACCGTTCGATGGTGCCACCGAAGATGCCGTTGATCGTCGGCTGGGTGAGCGAAAGCGTCACACCACCGATTTCATCCAGGCGGTACGCCACCGCGATGGCTCCAGCGATGAAGGGAACGTAGTTCCAGTCGAACGAAGGCAGTTCAGCTGAGCCGACTGCCGACTCGGTACCGGCGAACTTGAAGGTTTCGTTACGGAAGTTGCGCTTGCCCGTACCCGAACCGGTCGACGTGTAGGTCAGGTTGTGGTTGAAGGTCCGGTTGAACTCCGCAATCGCGGGCGTGAGGAACTGCACCGGGAACGAGGCGCCTCCGCCCGTGATGTCCTGTCGGGCCGAAGCCGTCGAGGCGGTTGATAGAACGCTCGCGACGACGACTGCCATCGTCGCGAGGCGCTTGAATCGCTTCTGCATGTTTTCTCCTATTGGTCGGTGTTTCTAACGAACCGAAAACTAGGAGGGACGACTAAACCCCGAACGGCGGAAGAGTGAGCAGACGACGACCAGCGAGTGAACTTCGGGTAAACGGGGCCGCTCAGCCGAACTTACCCTGCACGTAGTCCGCCGTGCGTGAATCGGCTGGATTCGTGAAGATCTTCCGTGTCGAATCTGCCTCGACGAGATAGCCCGGACCGCCATCCGTCAGGAAGAACGCGCAATAATCGCTGACACGACTGGCCTGTTGCATGTTGTGCGTCACGATGATGACGGTGATCTTCTCCGCAAGCTCCTTGATGGTTTCCTCGATGCGTAGGGTGCTGCCCGGGTCAAGAGCCGAGCAAGGCTCGTCCATCAGAAGAACCTGCGGCTCTACCGCCAAAGATCGGGCGATGCAGAGTCGCTGCTGCTGACCACCCGACAGCGAGCCACCCGAGGCTCCGAGTCGATCCTTTACTTCCTTCCACAAACCGGCGCGAGTGAGGCACTGCTCCACGATGTCGTCGTGGTTCTGGCGCTTGAGGTGGGCAAGTTTGATGCCAGCGAGGACGTTCTCGCGAATCGTCATGGCCGGGAACGGGTTCGGTTTCTGGAACACCATGCCGACCTTCAGACGAATCATCGCCGGATCCTCGGAGGGATCGTAGATGTCCCTCCCGTTGAGTAGGACCGACCCGGCCATTGCGGCCGACGGAATGAACTCGTGCATGCGATTGAGGAGGCGGATGAACGTCGACTTACCGCATCCTGAGGGACCAATCAAGCCGGTAACGGTGCGTTCGGGGAACGTGAGCGAGACATCGGCGAGCGCATGGTGCTTGCCGAACCATGCATGCACGGAACGGGTCTCGAGTCCGCGGAATTCGGTTGGTGCCGACGATCCACCGGTCGTTCCCGTCGTCGCCGCAATGGTTTGGTCTGCCATGTGTCCTGTCCTTTGCCGTGTGTCGCTCATGTCTATGCGCCCGAGCCCTTACGGGGCGTCGTCTTGGTCCTTCGCTCATTCTTGCCGCCGAGACGTCGCGCAAGCACGAAGAAGAAGAGTACGAGTCCGAGCAGCACGAGCGAACCCGACCATGCGCGGGCCGTTGAGTACTCGGTGCCGTACATGAAGAGGGCGAAGATGTAGGTCGGTAACGAACCCACCGTTCCTTCAATCGGGTTCCATACGAAACCGTTGGTGTTCAGCGAGGTGAGGAGGAGCGGTGCGGTCTCCCCGATCACCCTGGCGATACCCAGGATCGCCGCAGTAACGAGGCCCGCTCGTACCGTCGGCAACACCACCATCAGGGCGGTCCGCCACTGGCGAGCTCCGAGTGCGTAACCGGCACTTCGCAGGTCGTCGGGAACCAGCTTCAATACTTCCTCCGCCGTGCGGGAGACGGTCGGGAGCATCAGCACCGCGAGCGCCACGCCACCCGCCAAGCCCGAGTACCTGCCCATCGTCTGCACCACGGTGGTGAAGATGAAGAGGCCCGCGACCACCGAGGGCACCCCGGCCATCGACTGCACGATGAAGCGCACGAGGAACGTCATCCGACCCCGAACCTCAGTGAGATAGATCCCGCTCAGGATGCCGAGCGGCAGCGTGATGACCGTTGCGATTGCGACCATCATCAGCGAACCGACGATGGCGTGGCCGGCGCCACCGAACGTCAACTCGTCGTCGGCGGAGGTAACCCGCATGTCGTTGACGAAGTAGCCCGGATAGAGCGCTGTTGAGCCCTTCAGGATCGTGGTAACGAAGATGGACAGCCAGGGTACGAACGCCAGGACGGCCAGCGACGTAATCGAGACTCGCACGATCGCGTCGCGACGTTCCTTCGAACCCATCCGGGAGGTGATGCCGAGTGTCCAGGCCAGGTTCACGACCAGAAACGCCAGGGCGAACCCATCGACGTTCGCCAGTGGCGTCACCAGCGTGATGACCGATGCCGCGGCGGCAAAGACCGTCAGCCGCCCGTAGTTGAGCGCGCGAGTTGCGCGCCGCATGGCCCACGGCCGCTGGGGCGTGGCGGTCTCGGGCGTGTTCGCCGTGGTGGAGGATGTCATGCTCGGGGGGTCGTCCTCTGCACGATGTTCGAGGCAATCATGTTGACGATCAGCGTGATGACGAACAAGACGAGACCTGCCGCGATGAGTGCCGAAATCTCGCGGTCGGTTGCTTCACCGAACTTGAGGACGATCATCGATGCCACGTTGCCACCAGCGGAGTCGAGCACCTGGTAGGAGTACTTGAACACGAGGTTGAGCATCAGGTAGATGGCAACGGTCTCACCGAGTGCGCGACCTAACCCCAGCATGGCGCCGGCGATGACACCACTGCGGCCGTACGGCAGCACCACAGCCCGGATGGCACCCCACTTGCTGCCACCCAGTGCATAACACGTATCAACGAGGTCGCGTGGTGTGCGCGAGTACACCTCACGCGCTACTGAGGTCGTGATGGGAACGACGAGGGCCGCCAGCACGCAACCGGCAGTGAACGGACTACGACCGAAGTTCTCGAAGTCGACCGAGAAGAACGGGATGAAGCCCAAACGATCATTGAGCAATGTTGCCCACCGAACACCGAACGACGTGAATACCTGGATACCCCAGAGTCCGAAGATCAGCGACGGAATCGCAGCCGCGAGGTCGAGCATCGACACGAGCACGCGGTAAATCGAACGCGGGGCATAGAACTCGATGTAGAGAGCTCCACCGATCGAGAGCGGAACCGCGAACAGCATCGCGATTGCCGCAACGATGAGTGATCCGACAATCATCGGTCCGATGGAGAAGACGCTCGCATTGGCGGCGGACTCGGTACCGTCGGCGGATACGTCCTGGAACCCATCGGAGAACCACTCGGATCCGGTGATGAACCGGAATCCGAACTCGCGGAACGTCTCCGAGCTGCGGACGATGAGGAACGTCGCGATCAACCCGAGCAGCACCAACGAGGTCAGGGCACCCGCTGTAACGATGCGACGAAAGATCCGGTCGGCGCGGCTGTAGATGACCGTCATCTCGCGGGGCGTTGGGGTGTCGACGACCGTCACGGTACCCAAGCCTCGCCGTTCCGCCTGTCGCCGGACTGGCTCGAAGGTAAACGACAGGTGAATTGTGCTGCGGTTGGGCCGCGGGCGGGGTCAGCCGGCGAGAGCGGCGAGCTTTTCCTTCACCTTGGCCAGCGACGGGTTGGTCATTGCCGTGCCATCCCGGAACACCAGGGTCGGCACCGTCTGGTTGCCGTTGTTGACCTTCTCCACGATCTCGGCCGTGCCGGGTGTCTGCTCGATGTCGACCTCGGCGAAGTCGATGCCATCGTCCTGCATCATGCGCTTGAGCCGCTTGCAGTAGCCGCACCACGTGGTGGTGTACATCGTGACCGCGGGCGTTTCAGCCACCGGACACCTCGGCGACCTTCTTCTTGCCCTTCGAGATCCACGGCATCATCGCCCGCAACTGCGAGCCGACCTTCTCGATCGGGTGGTTCTTGCCGGCGTTACGAAGTTCGCTGAAGCGCTTGCGCCCCGAGTCGCTCTCGGCGATCCACTCCTCGGCGAACTTGCCGGTCTGAATCTCCTCGAGGATCGCCTTCATTCGCTTCTTCGTGTCGGCATCGATGATGCGCGGGCCGCGGGACAAGTCGCCGTACTCGGCGGTATCGCTGATGCTGTAACGCATCCCGGCGATGCCCTCCTCGTACATGAGGTCGACGATCAGCTTCACCTCGTGCAGGCACTCGAAGTACGCCATCTCCGGCTGGTAGCCGGCCTCGACGAGCGTCTCGTAGCCGGCCTGCACCAGTGCGGTGAGACCACCGCACAGCACCACCTGCTCGCCGAACAGGTCGGTCTCGGTCTCCTCGGGGAACGTGGTCTCGATGACGCCCGCACGCCCGCCGCCGATCGCGGAGGCGTACGACAGCGCGATCTGCTTGGCCTTGCCGGTCGCGTCCTGCGACACGGCGATGAGCGCGGGAACGCCGCCGCCCTCGGTGTACGTGCGACGAACGAGGTGGCCGGGGCCCTTCGGTGCGATCATGATGACGTCGACACCCTTGGGTGGTGCGATGCGTTCGAAACGGATGTTGAATCCGTGGGCGAATGCGAGCGCCTTGCCATCCGTGAGGTGCGGCTTGACGTGATCGTCGTAGATCTTCTTCTGTTCGGTGTCGGGTGCCAGCATCATGATGACGTCGGCCCACTTGGCGGCATCGGCGATCGACATCACGTTGAGGCCGGCCTCCTTCGCCTTGGCGATCGACGAGGAGCCGTCGCGCAAGCCGACGACCACGTCGACGCCCGACTCCTTCAGGTTCAGCGCGTGGGCGTGACCCTGGCTGCCGTAACCGATGACGGCCACCTTCCTGCCGCGGATGATGGAGATGTCCGCATCCTTGTCGTAGTAGACGTTTGCTGCCATTAGCTTGCCTTTCCTTTGGGGATGTTCACCGCACGAGGCTTGCTCGTCCGGTCGAGTTTGGGCAGCGCCACCAGGCCGGTGCGCTGCGATTCGACGATTCCGTACTGGTCGAGCAACGACATGAAGTCGTCGATCTTGGAGGGACTACCGTCGAGACTGACCGTGAGTGCATCGTTGCCGACGGCGAGGATCTTGCCCTCGAAGATGTTCGTCAACTCGACCACTTGACCGCGCTGTTCGGGCGAGGCCTTCACGGTGGCCATCACCAGCTCGCGTTCCACCGAGTACCTCGGATCGAGCTCGCTGATGCGCACCACGTCGACCAACTTGAACAACTGCTTGGTCATCTGCTCGAGGGGTGCACTCGCCAGGTCGACCACGATCGTGATGCGACTGTAGTCGGGGTGCTCGGTCGGGGCGACCGCGAGCGAGAAGATGTTGTAGCCGCGCCTGGCAAAGAGTGCCGACACTCGGGCGAGCACACCGGGGCGGTTCTGTACGAGCACCGACAGCACGTGGTGCTGCGAGTCCTGGCCGTAGGGGTTGCTGCCGCTCACTTGAGGAACTCCCTTCGTGCGTTCTGCGACTCGTGCAGGAGGATGTCGTCGTTGCTCTGGCCCGCCGGCACCATCGGGAACACCTTCTCGTTCTCCTCGACGCGGAAGTCGACGACCACAGGTCGATCGTTGATCGAGTTGGCCTTGTCGATCGCCGCCTCGGCCTCCTGCGGGTCCTCCACGCGGATTCCGACGCAGCCCATCGACTCGGCCCACTTCACGAAGTCGGGCAACGTACCGGAGAGGTTCACCTCGCTATAGCGCTCGCCGTAGAACATCTCCTGCCACTGGCGCACCATGCCGAGGTACGAGTTGTTGAGGATTCCGATCTTCACGGGGATCCTCTCCAGCGATGCAGTGACGAGTTCCTGCGCGGTCATCTGGAAGCATCCGTCACCGTCGACGGCCCACACGGTCTTGTCGGGACGCCCGACCTTTGCACCGATGGCGGCGGGAACGGCGAAACCCATCGTGCCGAGACCACCCGAGTTGACCCACGTGTAGGGCTGCTCGAAGCGCCAGTACTGGCTCGCCCACATCTGGTGCTGACCCACGCCGGACACGACGATGGTTCCGTCCGGTGCACCGTCGCGCAGTTTCTCCAGGCAGAACTGCGGCTTCAACGCCGCACCCGGCTGGCTCTGGTCGTAGGCCAGCGGGAACTGTTCGCGCCAACCGCTCACGCGACTGCGCCACGGACCGACGTCGGCCTGCTTCTCGCCGGACTGCATCAGGTCCTTCAATGCCTTGATGATCTCTTCGATCACCAATCGGCAATCGCCGACGATCGGCACGTCGGGTCTCCGAACCTTGCCCTGCTCGGCCGGGTCGATGTCGACGTGGATGATCTTCGCATCCGGGGCGAACGCGGCGACCTTGCCGGTGACGCGGTCGTCGAAGCGCGAGCCGAGTGCGATGAGTAAGTCGCTCTTTTGCATCGCCGTCACCGCGGTGGCGGTGCCGTGCATGCCCGGCATTCCCAGGCACAAGGGGTGCGAGTCGGGGAACGCACCGCGGGCCATCAGCGTGGTGACCACGGGAATCTGCGTGAGCTCGGCGAGTTCGCGAAGTGCGTCGGCGGCGCGGGCCTTCAGCACACCTCCACCCACGTAGAGCACCGGTTGCTTGGCGGCGAGGATCAGCCGCGCAGCTTCCTTGATCATCTTGGCGTGACCCTTCACGTTCGGGCGGTAGCCCGGCAGGCTGTCGAGCACCTCGTCGTCGCTCGGCCAGTACCACTCCATGGTGTTCTGCAGCACGTCCTTGGGCAGGTCGATGAGCGTGGGACCGGGACGACCGGTGGTGGCGATGTGGAACGCCTGGCGAACGACCATCGGGATGTCCTGTGCGTTCATCACGAGTTCGTTGTGCTTGGTGATGCTGCGAGTGATACCGACGGTGTCGCATTCCTGGAACGCATCGGTGCCGATTGCCGCGGTCGGAACCTGACCGGTGATGCCGACCATCGGGATCGAGTCCATGTAGGCGTCGCAGAGCGGCGTGACGAGATTGGTGGCGGCGGGACCGCTGGTGACCATCGCAACGCCGGGCTTGCCGGTCACGTGCGCATACCCTTCGGCCATGTGTCCGGCGCCCTGTTCGTGGCGCACCAGGATGTGGCGGATCCTCGACTCGAGCAGCGGGTCGTAGGCCGGGAGGATGCAGCCGCCGGGCAGACCGAACATGACCTCGACGTTCTCGTGCTCCAGCGACCGGATGAGGGCCTGGGCTCCGGTGAGTTTCTCTTTCATACGTTCCTCTTTCTTGATTCTCGCTGTGGATTCTTCGTTTGGTGTTTTTGGGTACAAAAAAACCTCCCCTGTGGGGAGGTTTTGCGCGCGCGTTGGGACGCGGCGCTTAATCGGGTACTACGACGGCGACCACGATGCGGCATCGACGCGTCATAAGGATTTCAGTCTGCCATCGCCCGGTGAGGTTCACAACCCGCGTGCCTGGTGCCTGGTCGTGCCGGACCGGAATCCGGCACGACCAAGTCCAGCGGGCGACGTACGCAGGGGGATCGGTTCCACCCTGATCACCGTGCATACGCCGCCCGTCTCGATCCCGACCCGCCGCACGTTGCGACGGGACGGGAACCCTTCATCTCCCTGAACTTCGCGGTCGGAATCGGCGGTTCCTCCGCCCGAACCGCCGATATGCCGGTGCGGGACGACCCGACGGGTGGTTCCTTGCGACACGAGGGTCAACGTAGGCATGCGACCGAGAAGGCTGCCCAACCCAGCCCGCAACGATCGGCGGATGTCATCGGAATGAAAACGACAGCGGTGTAAGCCGACGAACGATGAGGACCCGCATCTACAGTGCAGGACGTGGACGTACTGCGTACTCCCGACGAGCGATTCGTGGGACTGCCCGACTGGTCGTACGAGCCGTCGTACACCGACGTTGCGTGCGACGGCACCAACCTGCGAATCGCCCACGTCGATACGGGTCCGCTCGACGCCGGCACCGTGATCCTCTGCATGCACGGCGAGCCGAGTTGGTCGTACCTCTACCGCAGGATGATTCCTGTCCATGTCGCGGAGGGTCACCGTGTGATCGTCCCCGACCTCGTCGGGTTCGGCAGGAGCGACAAGCCCGCGCAGGTCGGGGACTACACCTACGAACGTCACGTTGCGTGGATGAGCGACTGGCTGCTCGCCAACGACCTGTCGCGCCTCACGCTGGTGTGCCAGGACTGGGGTGGACTGATCGGACTTCGGCTACTCAGTGCGTTCCCCGAGCGTTTCGACCGGCTCGTGGTTGCCAACACGTTCCTCCCGGTCGGCGACCGTCCGCCGAGTGACGCCTTCATGGCCTGGCGTCGCTACAGCCAGGAGACCCCGCAGTTCAACGTCGGTCGGATCGTCGAGGGAGGTTGCGCGCGCAAACCACTGCCGGCGGACGTGGTTGCGGCATACGACGCGCCGTTCCCCGACGACTCCTACAAGGCGGGGGCCCGCGCCTTCCCGGCACTCGTTCCGATCAGTCGGGATGATCCCTCGTCGCGCGCGAACGAGGAAGCGTGGAAGCGTCTCGAGGGATTCACGAAACCGGTGCTCACCGCGTTCGGGGACTCGGATGCGATCACCCGGGGCGCCGACCGCGTGTTCCAGCAGCGCGTGCCCGGGGCGCATGGTCAACCGCACACGACGATCGAGCGTGCCGGTCACTTCCTGCAGGAGGATGCCGGCGAGGAACTGGCGCGCGTGGTGAACGACTTCGTCGCCCGCAACCCATAGGTAGTCGCGGCGTCAATCACCCGCCATGGCGTGCTAGCGGTGCTGGAGTCGCCATGCAGCGAGCGTGTTGTCGATGAGGCAGGCCACCGTCATCGGACCGGTTCCACCCGGCATCGGGGTGATGGCCGCAGCCACCGATTGCACGGCATCGAAGTCGACGTCACCGACGATGCCGGACGCATCGCGCGAGATGCCGACGTCGATGACCCAGGCACCCGGCTTCACGTGCTCACGACGGATACTGCGCGGCTGACCGGTGGCCGACACGAGGATGTCGGCCTCGCGACACACCCCGACGAGGTCCTCGGTGCGACTGTGGGCGAGGGTGACCGTCGCGTCGACACCCTTGCGGGCCATGAGTACCGTCAACGGCAAGCCGACGAGACTCGAGCGACCGACGACGACCGCTCGCTTACCGGATGTCGACGCACCATAGTGCTGCAGCAGTCGCATGACTCCGAGCGGCGTGCACGGGACGAGTGACTCGACACCGCGCAACAGACGACCCATCGACACGGTGGTCAACCCGTCGACGTCCTTCTCGGGCGGGATGAGTGAGAGCAGCCGCTCACCGTCGAGGTGTCCGGGAACCGGTTGCTGCACGAGGATCCCGGTCACCGTCGGGTCACCGGCCAGCCGGCGCAACAGCGACTCGGCGACGGCCTGCGGCACGTCCACCGGGAGCGTCTCGTTGCGACTGGTCATTCCGGCTCGCTCGGCTTCGCGGTGCTTGTTCCGCACGTACACCTTCGAGGGACCATCGTCGCCGATCAGCACGGTTGCCAGGCACGGAGCACCGGACAGCCGGGCCACGGCGGCGTGCACGTCCCCGATGATCCGCTCGCGCAGGGACTTTCCGTCGAGTAACAGCGCCCCACCGGCGGTGTGCACGGCTCCGGTCATCGCGTTCACGCTATTGCTGCATCGCGCGTAGGCTGGGAAGGCCGCGCACTCGCGCGAAGGAGCTCCGATGTCACCCACTTCCCCTGGTTCAGCCCGCAAGATCGCACCCGCAACCGGCAAGTTGGGTGTCCTCACCGTCGGGCTCGGCGCGGTCTCCAGCACCCTCATCGCCGGCGTCGAACTCGCCAAGCGCGGTATGGCCGCACCGATCGGCTCCCTGGCCCAGATGGGCACGATCCGGCTCGGTAAGCGCACCGACAACCGCTCGCCATTGATCAAGGACTTCGTGCCCCTGGCCAAGTTGGAGGACATCGAATGGGGCGCCTGGGATCCGTTCCCGGATGATGCGTACGTCGCGGCACAGCGCGCCGGTGTGCTCGAGGGTCCGCGCCATATCGAGGCGATCTCCGACACGCTCCGCGCCATCCGGCCGATGAAGGCGGCGTTCGACCGCGAATACGTGAAGAACATCAACGCCGACAACACGATCGGCACCATCGGCAAGCGCGCGATGCTCAACGCGATCCGCGAGGACATCCACCGGTTCCGGGACGAGAAGAAGGTCGACCGCATCGTGATGATCTGGTGTGCGTCGACCGAGAAGTTCATCGAACCCGGCCCGGCCCACCAGAACCTCGAGGCCTTCGAGAAGGCGATCGATGCCAACGATCCGTCGATTGCTCCGTCGATGCTGTACGCCTACGCGGCAATCCTCGAGGGCATTCCGTTCGCCAACGGCGCACCGAACCTGGCCGTCGATACCCCGGTGTTGCGCGACCTCGCCACCAAGAACGGTGTCGCGATCAGCGGCAAGGACTTCAAGACGGGCCAGACGATGGTGAAGACCGTCATCGCCCCGATGCTGAAGGCGCGAATGCTCGGACTCTCGGGGTGGTACTCCACGAACATCCTCGGCAACCGTGACGGCGAGGTGCTCGACGACCCGGAGAACTTCAAGACGAAGGAAGAGTCGAAACTCGGTGTGCTGGAGAACATCCTGCAGCCAGAGAAGTACCCCGAGCTGTACGGGAACGTCTTCCACAAGGTACGGATCAACTACTACCCGCCGCGGGGTGACAACAAGGAGGGCTGGGACAACATCGACATCTTCGGGTGGCTCGGCTACCCGATGCAGATCAAGGTCGACTTCCTCTGCCGAGACTCGATCCTCGCCGCCCCGTTGGCACTCGACCTCGTACTCTTCTCCGACCTCGCGCAACGCGCCGGAATGGGCGGAATCCAGGAGTGGCTCTCCTTCTACTACAAGAGCCCGCAGGTCGCCGAGGGGCTGTACCCCGAGCACGACCTGTTCATCCAGTTGACCAAACTGAAGAACACGCTGCGCTGGATGATGGGTGAGGAGCAGATCACCCACCTCGGTCGCGAGTACTACGACGAAGCCTGAGCGATGACGCCGTCGCGTCGCGTGGCCGCACTGCGCTTCATCCTCGACGTCGTCTGCATCCTGCTCTTCGTCGTCATCGGGCGGCGGAACCACGGCGAGACCACCGACGCGGCGGGAACGCTGCGGACCGCCCTGCCCTTCCTCATCGCGCTGACCGGCGCATGGATCGGGGCGAAGGCGTGGCGTGCCCCCCGGGCGATCGCCACGGGCGCCGTGCTGTGGATCGTGACGGTGACGGTTGGTCTCGGGATCCGACGGTTCGCATTCGGTGACGGCACCGCCACGGCGTTCGTGATCGTCGCAACGCTGGTGATCGGCCTGCTGTTGGTCGGCACGCGGCTACCCAAGCGCGTACGGCGCTAGACGCCCGCTACTCGATGGTGTTGGTGATGGCGCCCTTGTCGGCGCCCTGCACGAGGCGTGCGAACTTGGCGAGCACTCCACTCGTGTAGCGGGGCGGGTTCGGCTTCCATCCACGTCGGCGCTCGGTCATCGTCGACTCGTCGACGAGCACGTCGAGGCGCTTGGTGGGCACGTCGATGCGGATCCGGTCGCCGTCGCGGACGAAGGCGATCGGTCCGCCGTCGGTTGCCTCGGGCGCCACGTGACCGATGCAGAATCCCCACGTTCCACCGCTGAACCTGCCGTCGGTGATCAACGCACAGTCGGCACCGCGACCCGCGCCCTTCAGCGCGGCGGTGACGGCGAGCATCTCGCGCATGCCGGGGCCACCCTTCGGACCCTCGTAGCGGATCACGATCACCGTGCCGGGTGCGATGTCGCCGGCCATGATCGCGGCCATCGCCCCGTCCTCACCGTCGAATACGCGGGCGGGTCCTTCGAACGACTTCTGATCCTTGGAGAGCCCGGCCACCTTCACCACCGCACCGTTCGGTGCCAGCGACCCGGAGAGGATGTTGATACCACCCTCGGCGTGGATCGGATTCGAGACCGTGCGGACGACGTCGTCATCGGGAACGGGCGGGTTCAGGTCGGCGAGGTTCTCGGCCATCGTCCTGCCCGTGCAGGTGAGCACGTCGCCGTGGAAGAGACCCGCATCGAGCAGGTGCTTCATCACCACCGGTACGCCGCCGATGCGGTCGATGTCGGTCATGTGGTAACGACCACCGGGTTTGGTGTCGGCGATGTGCGGAACACGGGCGGCGATCCGGTTGAAGTCGTCGAGCGACAGGTTCACGCCGGCCTCGTTGGCGAGCGCAAGCAGGTGGAGCACCGCGTTGGTGCTACCGCCGAGTGCATTGAGTATGGCGATGGCGTTCTCGAACGCCTTCTTCGTCATGATGTCGCGCGGGTAGATGCCGAGTCGAAGGAGGTTGACCACGGCCTCCCC
This sequence comes from Ilumatobacteraceae bacterium, assembly GCA_044344715.1. Lineage (GTDB taxonomy): Bacteria > Actinomycetota > Acidimicrobiia > Acidimicrobiales > Ilumatobacteraceae > F1-60-MAGs027. Next base: position 37,375 of record JBIJCI010000007.1, read on the forward strand.
GGCCCGTCGGGCATCGGCGTCGCGACGTGCGTCGACGGCGGGCGGGGACGCGGTTCCGGGCAGGCTCATGCCGAGTGCCTCGGCGATGCTCGACATCGTGTTCGCGGTGAACATACCGCCGCAGGCACCCTCGCCCGGGCAGGCCGCACGCTCGATCTCGGTGACCTCGTCGAGGCTCATCGTTCCCGCGGCACACGCGCCGACCGCCTCGAACACGGTGGTGATGTCGATGTTCCTGCCCTTGTGGTTGCCGGGCAGGGTGGACCCGTTGTAGACGAAGACGCTCGGCAGGTTGAGTCGGGCCGCTGCCATCAACATTGCCGGGATGCTCTTGTCGCAGCCCGCCAGCCCGACGAAGCCGTCGAACCGCTCGGCGTGCACGACCGTCTCGACGCTGTCGCAGATGACCTCGCGACTGACGAGCGACGCGCGCATGCCCTCGTGCCCCATGCTGATGCCGTCGCTCACGGTGATGGTGCCGAACTCGAGGGCCACCCCGCCTGCCTCGCGCACACCGACCTTCGACTGCTCGGCGAGGCGGCGCAACGACATGTTGCACGGCGTCACTTCGTTCCAGGCCGAGGCGATGCCGATCTGCGGCTTCTCCCAATCGCCGTCACCGAGCCCGACCGCCCGCAACATGGCACGTGATGCCGCCTTTTGCAGACCGTCGGTGACGTCCCGACTGCGGGGTTTTACGTCGACGCGGGTTTCCGAACGGTCTGGCATTTCGTCAGACTACTTGCGACCGCGTTTTCGGGACCCCGAACGATGGGGAGCGACGACTAGCTCTTGGCCTTCATCTGCAGCAACGACGTAACCGCCTTCCCGTCGGCCTTGCCCTTCGACGATTTCATCACCGCTCCGACGAGTGCACCGATCGCCTTCTGCTCCCCCGCCTTGAACTTCGCCCACGCGTCCGGGTCGGCGGCGATGGCGGCATCGACGAGCGCTTCGAGTGCACCGGTATCCATCGCTTCGAATCCCTTCGACTTGGCCATGGCGATCACGTCGCCGCCACCGTTCGTCACCAGTTCGGCGAGCAGCGTTTTGGCCTGCGTGGCGGTGATCTTGGCGTTCTTCTCCAGCAACGTGAGTGCGGCGAGATCACCAGCCGGTACCCGCGGTGCGGCTGCCTCCTCGGCGAATGCCTGTTGCACGTACACGAGCGCGCGGGCGGCATCGCCGCCGACCTTCGCCACCTCGGCGACGTAGGCATCCTGTCCGCGTTCCACCACCACCGCGACGGCCTCGCTCTCCTTGGCCTGTCCGGTCAACGCGGCGAGCGACTCGCGGCGTGCCGCAGGAAGCGGGGGCAGGGCCGCACGAACGCGTTCGACCCAGTCGGGGTCGGGCACGAGCGGCACGAGGTCGGGCTCGAGGAAGTAGCGGTAGTCGTCGGCATCCTCCTTGGTGCGCAGCACGTTGGTGCGACCGGCTGCGTCGTCCCAGTGCAACGTCTGCTGCTTGATGACACCGCCGGCGCCGATCGTGTCGATCTGCCGGCGTGCCTCGTAGTCGATCGCGCGACCGACGGCCCTGATCGAGTTGACGTTCTTGATCTCGCACCGGGTACCGAACGGTGTTCCGGGCTTGTGCACCGATACGTTCACGTCGCAGCGCATGGAGCCCTCCTCCATCTTCGCGTCGCTCGCCCCGACGGCGAGCAGGATCGCGCGCAACTCGGTCACGTACTGCTTGGCCTGCTCGCTGGTGCGGATGTCGGGGCGCGAGACGATCTCGACGAGCGGCACCCCGGCGCGGTTGAAGTCGATGAGCGAGTAGTCGCTTCCGTGGATACGACCCTCCGCACCGCCGAAGTGCGTGGACTTGCCCGTGTCCTCCTCGAGGTGGGCGCGCTCGACGCCGATCCGCACGTCGCCGGGCAGCATCAACCATCCGTCGACGTTCAGCGGCTGGTCGTACTGGCTGATCTGGTACGCCTTCGGCAGGTCGGGGTAGAAGTAGTTCTTGCGGTGGAACGTGCACGGCTGCACCCGACAGTTGAGGGCGAGACCGAGACGCATCGCCAGCTCCACCGCGTGACGGTTGAGCACCGGCAGTGCGCCGGGTAGGCCGAGGGTGACCGGGTCGATGTGCGTGTTCGGTTCGTCACCGAACCGGTTGGCGCTGGCGCTGAACAACTTCGTCCTCGTGGCCAGTTCCACGTGCACCTCGAGACCGACGACCAGCTCCCAACCGTCGATCAGCTGGTCGCTGGTCGCGACGATCGTGGAGGGGTTCACAGCGCACGCTCCAACTCGGCCGCCACACGGAACATCGGAGCCTCGCCGAGTGCGGGAGCGAGCACCTGCACCCCGACGGGCATCCCCGCCTCGCCGGTGCCGAACGGCACGCTCATCGCCGCGTGACCGGCCAGGTTGGTCGGGATGGTGAACACGTCGCAGAGGTACATGGCCAACGGGTTGCTGGTCTTGTCACCGAACTTGAAGGCGACCGTCGGCGAGGTGGGCGTGAGGATGACATCGCAGGACCGGTAGGCCTCGGCGAAGTCGTCGGCGATCAGGCGGCGCACCTTGAGCGCCTTGCCGTAGTAGGCGTCGTAGTAGCCGGCGGACAATGCGTAGGTACCGAGCATGATGCGCCGCTTCACCTCGTCACCGAACCCGGCGGCGCGGGTGGCGCCGTACATTGCGTTGAGGTCCTTTGCATCGACGCGCAGGCCATAGCGCACGCCGTCGAACCGGGCGAGGTTGCTGCTCGCCTCGGCCGGGGCGACCAGGTAGTACGCGGTGAGTCCGTACGACATCGACGGCACCCGCACGTCGACGACCTCCGCACCTGCAGCACGGAGTGCGTCGAAGGCCGCCTCGAGCCGGGCGAGCACGTCGGGCGAGGAGCCATCCGGCATGTCGGTGATGCGTCCGATACGCATGCCCTTCACGCCCTTCGACAACTCGTCCGACAACGTCGGCGCGGGTTGCGGGATCGACGTCGAGTCGAGTGGATCGTGACCGGCGACGACCTCCATCAACAATGCGGCATCGGCGACCGTCGTGGTGAACGGGCCGATCTGGTCGAGACTGCTGCCGAAGGCAACGAGTCCCTGGCGGGACACGAGCCCGTAGGTCGGCTTCACTCCCACCAGTCCGCACAACGCGGCCGGTTGGCGGATGCTGCCGCCCGTGTCGCTACCGAACGACGCGGCGGCGAACCCGGCGGCGACCGCCGCGGCGCTGCCACCGCTCGAACCACCCGGAACGCGCGACGTATCGAGCGGGTTACGGGTCGGACCGAACGCGGAATTCTCGGTACTGGACCCCATCGCGAACTCGTCGAGGTTGGTCTTGCCGACGAACACCGCCCCCTCGTCGGCCAACCGACGAACCACGGTGGCGTCGTACGGCGGCTTCCAACCGGCGAGAATCCTCGACGAACACGTCGTCTCGACACCGCGGGTGCACATGTTGTCCTTCAGCGCGATGGTGACGCCGGCGAGTCGACCGACCTTCCTGCCGGCCTTCACGTCGGCGTCGATTCGTGCGGCACGTTCGCGCGCCCGTTCGGCGGTCACGAGGTTGAAGGCGTGGATCTCCCGCTCGCGGGCGTCGACCGCGGCGAGGTTCTCCTCGAGCACCTCGACGGCCGATAGCGAACCGTCGGCAACCCGCGCCGCGATGTCGACGACGGTGCGCTTCGCGGCCACGTGCTACTCCTCGAACCCGATGATCGGTGGCACCCGGAAACGGCCGTCCTCGGCTGCCGGTGCAGAACCGAGCACTTCGTCGCGATCGAGCGACGGTGCCTCGACGTCGTCGCGCAGCACGTTCGTGAGCGGAATCGGCTGGTTCATCGGTTCGACCTGCGAGAGATCGAGCGCATCCACGTCGCGGAAGTGGTCGAGCATGCCCGCGAGCTGCTCGGTCATACGGCCGACCTCGGCATCGCTCAGGTCGAGGCGTGCCAATCGTGCCACTTTGGCGACGGTCTCGCGGGAAATCGGCTCGGGCACGGCGTCAAAGGCTACGAGCGGAGATGCACGAGCACGCCGGACTCGGGCCACAGACTCGGGGGCTGCAGTCCGATCACCGCCAGGTCGCGACCGCTGCAGCGCACGGGCGTGGTCATCCAGTCGGGCCACGTCCGGCCGATCCCACCGGGTCGTCCGAGCGCGAGATGCGACACCGCATAGGTGCGTCCGGCATCGAGCCCCGGGATGCGCCAACGCGGCGGGACGAGCCACGGCGACGTCTCCATCTGCACGAAGGCGAGCAGTGCCTCGCTGTGATCCTCGGCGTACACCCCGTGTGCCAGCGCCGTCCCGTCGTCCAGGTCGAAGCGCACGGTCCTGCCGCGGTGCAGCAGGCCGCGGTGCCGTTTGTGCAGGTCGATCGCGGCACGGAGCACGTCGCGCTCGTGGTCGGAGAGTTTTCGCGGATCACACTCCACCCCCATCCAGCCGAACAGTGCGGTGAGGGCCCGCAACTCGATTCCCTGCGTGCGACCGGTCGTGTGCGACGTTGCCGCGCCGACGTGCATTCCCAGCATCTCGTTGGGCACCCACATGCCGGTACCGCGCTGGATTCGCTGGCGCTCGAGCGGGTCGTTGCAGTCGCTCGTCCAGACCCGAACCGCGCGGGAGAGCACGGCGTGGTCGATGCGGCCCCCGCCCGATGCGCAGGATTCGAACTCCACGCTCGGGTGCGCCGACCGCAGCTCGTTCACCAGACGGTGGAAGGCGAGCGTCTGGCGGTGCGTACCCGCCGCGCCGTCGGCCGCACTGGCGTGGATGAGCGGCCGGTTCATGTCCCACTTGACGAAGGCGATCTCGTGGTCGCGCAGGAGGGCATCCAGCTGGGCGAATACTCGGGCGTATGCGGCGTCGTTGGTGAGGTCGAGCAGCAGTTGATGACGGGCCATCACGGGTTCGTAGTCGGGCGAATGCAGCACCCAGTCGGGATGCGCACGCACGACGTCGCTGTCGCGGTTGACCATCTCCGGTTCGATCCAGATGCCGAAGTCCATTCCCAGCGAACGTACGTGCGAGATGAGCGGCGCGAGACCGTTCGGATACACCTCGCTCGACACCACCCAATCGCCGAGACCGGCCCGGTCGTTGCGTCGCGCCCCGAACCAACCGTCATCGAGGACGAACCGCTCGATCCCGATTTCGGCGGCCGAATCGGCGAGGGCCTTCAGCTTCTCCGTGTCGTGATCGAAGTAGGTCGCTTCCCAGGTGTTCAGCAGCACCCTGCGTGTCGTTGGTGCGGCGCCGTTCGCCTTCGCCGCCCGGCGCAGGTCGTCGTGCATCACCCACGATGCCGGGGTGAAGCCGGCCGCCGAGTAGGCACCGACGACCAACGGTGTCGAGTACGACTCGCCCGGGTCGAGGCACACTTCACCCGGCATCAACAACTCCCCGAGCTGTGCGTAGCGGCGACCGTCGGGCATCACCTCGGCGAGCAGCGCATGGTTGCCGCTCCATGCGAGGTGACAGCCCCACACCTCACCCGACCACTCGCGTGCGTCGGTGCTGCTCCACCACAGCGTCGGCGGGTACTCGTGCGACGTTCGCCCGGTGCGGTTCTCGGTGGTCCACGCACCGTGGTCGATCGTGTGACGGTGCACCGACGACTCGCGCGACCAGCGACCCGAGTGGGTGGTGAGATCGCGGGCGCACGACGGCACCGGCAACGACACGGTGAGTGCGTCGAGGAGGAATCGCGACCCACCCTCGTTCGTGATCGTCGCCCGCACGTGCAACGCACCCGATACGTCGAGGTCGATCAGCGTGTCGAGTCGTAGGCCGGCGACCGTGTCGTGGGACGTGGTAGCCACCGAGCGACCGGAGGCCTCCACCTCGCACTCCGAGAATCGTGGCGACCAATCGCGTCCGCCGGGTCGGTGACCGAGCAGACCGGGGCGTGCCGAGGTGCCGAGCGAATGCTGGGGCACGACCTGCAACGGTGGCACCGAGTCGAGCGAACCGTGGGTGATCGGTCGCGCGGTCATCGCCGACAACGTGGCGGCATCCACCGGGCCGAGCGGGGCACCCCAGTGCACGATCGCCGGAATTCCACCCGAGACGTCCACCACGACGGAGACTCTGTCGTGCACGAGGTGCACCATGCGGCTCACCCCTTCGTCGAGCCGAGGGTCAAACCTGAAACGAACTGTTTGCGCAGCACGAAGAACACGATCAGCGTCGGGAGGGCCGCGATGATCGCGCCGGCGGCGAGCAGGTTGTAGTCGGTCACGAACTCTCCAGTCAATCGCCCGAGCGCCGAGGTGATCGGTCGTTTTCGGTCGGTCGACATGAGTACGAGGGCCCAGAAGAAATCGTTGTAGATCCACGTGGTCATCAGCACCGCCAGTGATGCCAGGGGTGGGCGCAGCAGCGGCAGCATCACGTTCCAGTAGTGACGGAACACCGACGCCCCGTCGACGAGCGCGGATTCGGAGATCTCCTTCGGGATCGTCTTCATGTAGCTCGAGAGGACGAACGTGGCGAAGCCCATCTGGAACGCCACGTGGATCAGCACCACACCCCACGGCGAGTCGAAGAGGAACCTCCGGTTTCCGACGAGGTCACCGACGTTGAGGTACATCTTGAAGACCGGGATGAACACCAGCTGTGCGGGGAGGAGGTTGCCGGCGGTGAACAGCAGCAGCATCCCCACGTTGAACTTGAACGAGTACCGCGAGACGACGAAGGCGATGAGGCTGCCGAAGAAGAGCGTGAGGAACACCGCCGGCACGGTGATGACGACCGAGTTCCACAGGTACGTCGGCAGGTCCATCCGGTCGATCGCGTCGGTGTAGTTGAAGAGGCCGAACCGCTCGGGCACCGAGAACGTACCGCGGGCACGGATCTCGCTGTACGGACGGAACGAACTCCACAGCGTCCACGCCAGCGGGAAGATCCACAGCAGGGCGAACGCCCCGATGAAGACGGTGATCATCCGGTCCTTCACGACCTGCCCGCCGCGGACCGGCACTCTGGTGCTCACGACACGTCCTCCCGGAACTGCTGGCGCAGGTAGGCGATGATCGGTCCGATCGACAGCAGGAACAGCAACACTGCATACGCGGCGCCCTTCATCGATGCACCCTCACCGGCGATGTTCTGGAAGACGAGCACACCGAGGATCGGGAGACCGGCACTGGTTCCGTAGATCACGTAGATGATGTCGAACGCGCGCAACGACTCGATGATCGTGATCACCACGACGATGATGTTGACCGGCCGCATCGCCGGGAGGATCACCTTGCGGAACGTCTCCCACTCGGTCGCCCCGTCGATGGCGGCGGCCTCGCGCAGGGTCGGGTCGATCGCCTTCAGTCCCGCCAGGTACAACAGCATGATGTATCCCACGTGGCGCCACGATGCGATCACCATGATCACGTAGATGTTGATGTCGTAGTTGCCGAAGAACGAGATTGCGTTGTCGATGTCACGCCCGAGGATGCCGTTGACGAAGCCGTCGGAGCGGAGCATGAAGTTCCAGATGATTCCGGTGACGGCGAGCGAGAGCACAACCGGGAAGTAGTACGCCGACTGGTAGAAGCGGTGACCACGGATCTGGCGGTCGATCTGGTACGCGAGCAGCACGCCGGCGGGCGTGGAGAGCAATGCGAACCACACGAGCCAAATGACGTTGTTGCGCAGGGCGTCGTAGAACGCCGGCGTCTTCGTGAAGATGTTGTCGTAGTTGTCGAGCCCGGCCCACGTGATGTCACCGAAGTTGATGCCCGTCCAGTAGGTGAACGAGAGCAGGATGGTGAGCACCGCCGGCAACCACACCAGCAACACGTGCAGGAACGTCGGTACGCCGACGAAGAACCCGAGGGTGAGACGATCACCCCCGGAAAAAGCACGTCGGCGACGAGACCGCTTTGGTCTCGTCGC
>JBIJCI010000042.1:0-15338 GCA_044344715.1 Ilumatobacteraceae bacterium
ACGACTTCTTCGACATGGTCGATGCGACGCGCGCGACGCCGGTCAACCTCCGTCCGTAGGCGCCGCCCGACCCGCGGTCGGGTGCGACGCAGCAGCGCAGCGACGCGCCGGAAACCGGGCGCACACGACGAGATGAGTGCGCTGGAGCGTGACAGGATCACCTGCGCGCTCTCCGCTTGGCGAGGCGAGGCGGGACGCTGCCAGTGGTGCAACGCAACCATCGAATCGCCGCGGCGCCGCACCTGGTGCAGCAACCCGTGTGCGAGGGCCTGGCAACGCAACCACATCTGGCGGTTTGCCCGGGCTGCCGCAAAGCGTCGGGCCAAGTACTACTGCCAGCGACCCGACTGCACCGCGCAACGGCGCGACTGCGAGGTCAACCACATCGCAGCCCGCAACGGCGGTGGGTACGGACCCGGATGCCACCACCACCTCGATGCGGATGTCAACGGTCTCGGTGGATTGGAAGTGTTGTGTCGCGCCCACCATCGCGAGGTGACGACGGCACAGGCCAAGGAACGCGCGGCCCTGCGACGTGCCGTACGTGCGGCGGCGGCCGCTGGCGGCACCTCGCCGGATGAACCGACTACGGATTCGTCGTCGTCGACTGCGCAGTGATGCCCGTGTCGTCGGTGAACTGCGGATCGAGACACGACGGATCGCGGAGCGGCGCGTAGTCGAGCGCTCGAGCCAGCGTCTGGGCGAGCGCCGCCCGACCAATCTCCGTGAGGTGGATTCCGTCCCGGACGGTGATGCCGTCCAACCCGGCAACCTTCGACCAGTCGAGTACGTGTACGTGGTCGAAGCCGTCCGCCGACTCCTCGATCACCCGGTTGACGGTGCGTTGCGAATCACGGAACACGCCGGTGGTGAGCACCACGGTCTCGACCCCGTCGGTGATCTCGAACATCCGGTCGAACTGACGGCGCAGTGACTCCTCGTTCCCGTCATGGTTCGTGCCGAGGTAGATGATGACGACGTCCCAGCCGGCATCGATCCTCCGCTCGAGCACATCGACTCCGAACGAAGCGAACCGACCGGGTTCCGCTTCGACCGCCGCCTGCCAACCGAGCGGCTCGAGTGCCTCGCATGCCTCGTTGGTGTATCGCTTGGCGGTCGAGGCGAGGATCGAGTCGCCGACGAGCAGCAAGCGGTTACCCTGCACGCGGCCACCGACCGGTCCGCCCTCGGGCATCGGGAGCTCCAGCCGCACGCCGTCGGGAAGGGTGACGGAGGCCCAGAAGTCGTATCCCGGCAGACGACCGATGCCGTCGAGGACTTCCGACCGTGCGGCATCCGATTCGCCCGCACAGCCCGAAGCCAGCGACACGCTCGCAGCCGCAATGACCACCGCGAGCACCGAACGCGTCGAACGACGACCTACCACGCTTGTCACGGTCTCAGTATCGCAGCCCCGCTTCGCGACGCTCACGCCGGCTTGAGGTCCTCGAACCGATCCACGTCGCGGAGTTGCCGGAACTTCACCCACCACACCCCGACGACGCCGAGCGTGAGCACGCCTCCACCGACGACCGTCGCCGGCACACCGACGGCCTGCGCGGCGACGCCCGACTCGAATGCGCCGAGTTCGTTGGTCGCCCCGATGAACACGTTCTCGACCGCCGAGACACGACCGCGCTTGTCGTCGGGCGTCACGAGCGGCACGATCGAACCACGCACGAACACGCTCACCATGTCGGCCCCGTGAACGACGAGCATCGCCACGAATGCAATCCAGTACGTGCGGGTGAGACCAAGGACGATGGTACCCATACCGAAGATCGCCACCGACACGAGCAGCCACCGCCCCACGTTGCGCCGCAGCGGCCGGATCGCCAGGACGAGCGCGACCACTCCGGCGCCGATTCCGGCCGCGGCGCGGAGCCATCCGTAGGCGATGTTGCCGACGCCCAGGCGTTCCTCGGCGATCACCGGCAGCAGCGCCACGGCCCCGCCGAAGAGCACCGCGAAGAGGTCGAGCGCGATCGCAGCGAAGAGGATCGGCGTACGACGGATGTACCGCAGTCCCTCGACCGCACTGCGAAGTGTCGGCTTGTCTCCCGAGTCCGTGCCGCGTTGCGTGGCCGGCACGCGCACACCGGAGAACGTGGCGAGTGCAACGAGGATCAGCACCGATCCCGTTCCGTATGCAACGACCGGGGACACCGAATAGAGGAATCCCGACATCGCCGGACCGACGATTCCGGCCGACGTCCACACCGTGGAGTACAGCGCGATCATCTGCGGAAGACGGCCCTCGGGGGCGATCGCCGCTGCAATCGGACGCATCGACGGTGCGAGGAAGGCCCGCGAGCTGCCGTAGAGGATTGCAATGAGGAAGATCGGGAACACGCTCGTCGGCTCGGTCGACGCGTACCACATGAGCAGCAGTGCCGACGCGAGCTCGCCGGCCATCGCCAATTGGGACACCCGCTTGCGGTTGAAGCGGTCGGCCACGGTGCCGGTCACGAACACCAGCAGGGCGATCGGCAGGAACTCCGCCAGACCGAGGAACCCCAGGTCGATCTCGCGCCGCGTGATGTCGTACACCTGTTTGGCCAATGTCGTGACCTGGAGCGACAGCCCGACGTAGAGCAGAACGTTCGCACCGATGTACGCCCCGACCGACGGCGCACGCAGAACTTCGAGAGCCGCGCGACGCCCCGACGATCGATCCGGCGTCACGACCTCACTAGGTTAGTGAGTCGTGGCAATGTCACCGCTCGCGCGCGAGACGCGATTCATGCCGGCGATCGAGCAGGCGGCGTTGGTTCGCGACGGGAAGGTGTCGCCGCTCGAACTCCTCGACGCCGCGATTGAGCGGCACGAGGCGTACAACCCGCAGATCAACGCGGTGAACATCCTGTGGCTCGAGCATGCGCGCGATCTTGCGAGGCGGGCCGACGCTCGACGAGGCAGTGCACCCTTCCACGGTGTTCCGACGCTATTCAAGGATCTCGGACTCCTCTATGCAGGTCAGCGACTCTCGCAGGGCAATCGCGCCGTCAAGGAGATGAACTACGTTCCGCAACAGTCGTCGGAGCTGGCCGAGCGGTTCGTGTCAGCCGGCATGATCCCCTTCGGACGCACGAACAGTTGCGAGTGGGGCAGCCTGCCGGTGACCGAACCGGAGGCATGGGGACCGACCCGCAACCCCCACGATCCGTCGCGAACCTGCGGTGGCTCGAGTGGTGGTGCCGGTGCCGCCGTTGCAGCCGGCATCGTGCCGGTCGCCCACGCGAGCGACGGTGGCGGCAGCATCCGCATCCCCGCGTCGTGCAACGGTCTCGTCGGCCTGAAGCCGAGCCGCGGACGCGTGTCACTGGCACCGCTCGGGGACGAGGCGGGCTTCAGCGTGCACTTCGCCGTGACCCGTACCGTTGCCGATACGGCCCTGCTCCTCGACGCGGTACACGGACCCGGTGTCGGTGACGGTGTGGTCGCGCCTCCCCCGCAACGCCGATTCATCGATGAGGTCGGCGCGGACACCGGGGCGTTGCGCATCGGTCTGCTCGACCACGATCCACTCGGCATACACGTCGACGTCGAATGCCGCGATGCCGCGCGAGCAACCGCGACGCTGCTCGAGTCGCTCGGCCACCGGGTCGAGGAGTCGTACCCACCGGCGATGGCCGATGCATCGTTCCCCCCGCGTTTCGGTGCGATGTGGGCCACCATCCAGGCCGTGAGTCGTGACTCACTCTCCGCACTCCTTGGCCGCCCCGCGACGAAGGACGACATCGAATCGGTGAATTGGGAGCAGGCCGAGCGGGCTTCCAAGGCCTCGGCGCTCGACTACGCGAAGTCGGTGGCAGCCGCCGCAATGTTCCGTCGGGCGCTCGCCCAGTGGTGGCGCGACGGCTTCGACCTGCTGTTGACGCCCACACTCGCGCGCATTCCGTTTCCCGTCGGATCGTTCGTCAACGACCCGGGCGACCCGCTCAAGCCGTCGCGCCTCGCCAGTGAGTGGGTGCGCTTCACCGCCCAGTTCAACATGTCGGGCCAACCAGCCATCAGCTTGCCCCTCGCCCGTACCGCGAGCGGTCTACCGATCGGCGTGCAACTAGTGGCGGCCTACGGTCGGGAGGACCTCCTGCTGCGTGTCGCAGCACAACTCGAGACCGCCGCCCCATGGAGCGGTTTCGTTCCGACCGCGCTCGACTGAGTCGGGAACGCGTCCGACCCCGCCCGGGTGTTCATCGACCAGTAACCTCGGCTCATGCGCGTACGAGTCGATGAAGCTTCCTGCCAGGGACAACAGATGTGTTCGATCGCGGCGCCGGAAGTGTTCGGTAGCGACGAGCTCGGGCACGCCACGGTGCTCATTGCCGGCGACGTCCCCGCCGAGTTGCAGGCCAAGGTTCGACGCGCCCACGCCAACTGTCCAGAAGACGCAATCATCATCGAGGAGTAGATCATGACCACGCTCGAAGAGAATTCCGGTCCGGTCGAGGATCCGACCACCGACTTCAACATCTTCGATCCGGAGTTCGTCCGTGATCCGTACCCGACGATGAGCACCATCCGCGAGTCCACGTGTCCGATCGCCCACAGCGAGCGTTGGGGTGGTTCGTGGCTCCCCACGCGCTACGAGGACGTCGTGGCGATCGCCCAGGAGCACGAGATCTTCACCTCGCGCGAGATCATCGTGACGCCCCGTCCGCAGGGGCAGGTCGAGGGTCCGTACGCCGGAGTGGCGGCGCCGCCGATTTCCAGCGATCCGCCCGACCACCATTGGCACCGTCGACTCATCCTGCCCGTGTTTGCCCCGCAGTCCGTCGCCAAGTACGAGCAGGGCACCCGTGATCTGTGCAACCAACTCATCGACGCCTTCATCCAAAGGGGTGAGGCCGATGCCGGCACCGACTACGCCCAGCAGATTCCGGTCCGCGTCATCGCCACACTGCTCGGCGTGCCCGTCGACATGGCCGACGAATTCACGAGCTGGGTGCGCGGAGTGCTGGAGATCGGTCTCACCGATCCCAAGGTCCGGCTGGAGAGCCGACTCAAGATCCTCAACTTCTTCACCACACAGCTCGAGGACCGCAAGAAGAATCCGCGGGAGAACGACCTGATCACCGACCTGCTGAATTCCGGCGACAAGTACCCGGTGACCGACCAGTACGTGCTCGGCGTCTGCAACCTCATGTTGGTGGCGGGTATCGACACCACGTGGAGCGCGATCGGCTCGTCGCTATGGCACCTTGCCCAACACCCCGAGCACCGGCGGCAGTTGCGGGAACGGCCCGACATCTGGCCGACCGCCGTCGAGGAGCTCCTGCGGGCCTACTCCCCCGTCACGATGGCCCGGATCGTCGATCGCGACATCGAGTTCCAGGGCTGCCCGATGAAGGCCGGGGACCGGGTGCTGATGGCCTTCCCGGCCGCCAACCGCGACCCTCGGCAGTTCGACGACCCCGACCAGGTCATCCTTGATCGTGAGCACAACCGGCACGTCGCCTTCGGGTCGGGAATCCACCGCTGCGCGGGCTCCAACCTGGCCCGCCTGGAGCTGCGGGTTGCCCTGCAGGTGTGGCTCGAGCGCATTCCGGAGTTCTCGCTCGTCGACCCGAGTTCAGTGACCTGGGCGGGCGGCCAGGTGCACGGCCCACGCGTCTGTCGCGTGCGGTTCTGATCTCCACCCACCCCGCCTCCCCTTCCGCGGGGCATCACCAGACATCCCTTACCCGTGTAATAGGGTGACTTTCATGAAGAAAAACGAACTTATCAACGCAGTAGCAATTCATTCCGGTGTCGAGAGGAAGGTGGCGAAAGCCGTCATCGAGGGAACGGTCGATGTCATCCTGGCCAATGTGGCCAAGGGTGAGATCGTCAATATCTCGGGCTTCGCCAAGTTCTTCAAGAAGAAGCGCCCAGCGCGCATCGGTCGCAACCCAGCGACCGGTGAGCAAATCCAGATCAAGGCGAAGACCGTCGCCAAGATCACCGCGCTGAAGGGCTTCAAGGACATCGCGCTTGGCGTTGCACCTGCCCCGAAGTTGAACACCACGCACAAGGCTCCGGCCCCAGCGAAGAAGCCCGTCAAGAAGAAGCGCTAACACCGCTCTTTCTTCGTCTCCGACGGGGCACTCGCGAGAAACCCTCGTAGCGCCCCGTCGGAGCGAGGGTTTTCCATGGCCCTCGTTCCCCGAACCGAGTGGAGCCTCGACTCCTCGGTTCGCTACCTCAATCACGGCTCGTTCGGTGCCGTCCCGCGTGAGGTAATCGCCGCCCAGCAAGCGATACGTGACCGGATCGATCACAACCCGAACCTGTTCTTTCGTTCCCTCCTCCCCGGGATGTTGCGCGATGCACGGGCCCGCTGCGCCGCGGAACTCGGCACCGTCGAGGAGCGCCTCGCGTTCGTACCCAATGCATCGCAGGGCGTCATCGCGGCGGCTGCCGCAGTGGTTCGGCGCGGCACGAAGGTCGCGACGATGGCGTCGAACTACGGCGGCGTGGTGCTCGGCCTACGCGCGTTGGTGCGACGCGCCGAGGCGCAGCTCGTCGAGCTTCCCGCGTTGCCACCGTCGAAGGCAACGCCCGAGTCATGCGTGGCGGAGGTGGTGCAGCAGCTCGGTGATGCCGATGTACTCGTGCTCGACCACATCGTCGCTACCAGCGCGCAGGAAAACCCCGTCGCCCGAATCGCCCGTGCAGTTCGGGCCGTTCGACCCGACTGCTTCATCGTGGTCGATGCGGCACACGTCGCAGGGCAGGTGTACCCCCCTCTGCCCGCGGAGGTCGATGCGTGGGTGAGCAACTTCCACAAATGGGTGGCGGCCCCGCGGCCGTCGGCGGCACTGGTCGCGGTGTCGGACCGTGCCGCCCTGGTACTCGAGCCGCTCGCCGGCAGCTGGAATGCCGAGCGCGGATTTCCGTCGTCCTTCGACACACAGGGCACCGCCGACTTGTCGGCGTATCTTGCCACCCCTGCAGCGTTCGACTTCCTGGCGCGATGGCCGCGAGACGTACGCGACCAGCACTGTCGCAGCACGGTCGGTGACGCCGCCGAGATGCTCGCCGCGGCCTGGGGCGTGGAGCTACCGACACACCCTGGTCTGCGGGCTCCGTACATGCGGATCGTGCCGCTGCCGGGAGGCGTGCGCCTCGACACCGCCGGGGAGGATGCATTGATCGTCGCAGCTCGCAACCGACTCGGTGCGGAGGTCGCGGTAACGAGCCCGGGCGGAGTGACGGGAGTGCGACTCTCGGCGTTTCTCTACAACGAGGTCACCGATTACGACTGTCTGCGGGATTTGCCGACACTGATTGGCACTCCCAACGGGATTTGAACCCGTGCCGCAGCCTTGAGAGGGCTGTGTCCTAGGCCGCTAGACGATGGGAGCCTGAACGGCTCTTCACGCTACCGCTGGTCGGGGAACGTGTCTCGTGGTTGGGGAGCCCGATGCGACGGAGTCGCATCACCGTGGTTGGGGAGCCCGATGCGACGGAGTCGCATCACCGTGGTTGGGGAGCCCGATGCGACGGAGTCGCATCACCGTGGTTGGGGAGCCCGATGCGACGGAGTCGCATCACCGTGGTTGGGGAGCAAGGAATCGAACCCTGAATAACAGAACCAGAATCTGCTGTGTTGCCAGTTACACCACTCCCCAGAGTGTTGCGTTCTTCATTGTAGCCACGCCTCCAATTGTTGGAATCCCACGACTCGCCCGATCGTTACTCCCAGCGCCTCGCGAAGGTTCCGCCCGAGTGCGGCGGCTCCGACGGTCACCCCGGTGCGGGTTGCCGATGGCTGCGCAGCGAGGCCCACTTCACGTGCAACGAGGGTGGCCCGAAGCACGTGGTACGGATCGCTCACAACGACGACGTTCCGCAAGCCCCGCGTCGCGAGCTCCGTGCTGGTCGACCGGAGGCTCTCGTAGGTCGAGGTGCCGCGTGGTTCGACGACGATCGCATCAATCGGAACACCATGATCGACCAGGTAGCTGCGACCGGCCTCGGCCTCCGTGAACCGGTCCCCCGCCTGCTTGCCGCCCGTTACAACGACCAATTGCGCCGCCTCACGCCGCCACAGCGAAAGGGCGTGGTCGAGACGGGCCCGTAGTTGGGGCGAGGGGCGACCGTCGTACTGGGCGGCACCGAGCACGACGATCGCGTCGACGCGACGGTCCCCCGTTGCAAAGGTTTGGCTTCGTCCGGCTTCCCAAACCTGCAGCAGCGAACCGCAGAAGTAGAGGACCAACACCAGGCCCGTAGCGAAACCGAACCGCAACCAGCGAGCCCCGCGAAGCCCGGACACGACATCAGCCCGCTCGTGCGAGTGCCGCGTCGATCCGACGGAGCGTCTCGTCACGACCGAGTATCTCCAACGACTCGAAGAGCGGTGGTCCGACGGAACGTCCGGTGGCTGCCACGCGCAGCGGAGCCTGGAGTTTGCCGAGTTTCACGTCGAGTGCCGCACCCACCTGCTCCACGACCGCCTTCAGCGATTCCACGGTCCACGGCACCGTCGCGAACTCCGCGCGAATGCTGCGCAGGGAACCCTGCGCCCACTCTGCGGAGAACGCCTTGTCGAAGGCCGCGGCATCGATCGGTGCGTCCGGGAGGAACAGAAAGTCGACCATCGCCGGCACTTCGGAGAGCAACGCAACCCGGGTTTGGATGTGCGGTGCGATCCGCGAGAACACTCCCGGGTCGAAACGGTGGGCCGGCCAGGGTGTGTGCTCCCCGGTCAACCAGGGCGCACAGGCGAGGGCGAACTGCTCGGCGGTCAACTTACGCAGGTACTCACCGTTGAATGCCGAGAGTTTCTTCACGTCGAAGAATGCAGACGAGTGGTTGACCGACGCCAACCTGAAGTCGTGAACGATCGTCTGGAAGTCGACGATCTCGGTGTCACCGGTCGGTGCCCAACCGAGGGTCATGAGGTAGTTCACCATCGCGGCGGGGAGAATGCCCTCGTCCCGGTACTGCTCGAGCGCCACCTTGTCGCGGCGTTTCGAGAGCTTCTTGCGCTGTTCGTTCACCAGGACGGGTACGTGCGCCCAAACGGGCGCCGGACGACCCAGCGCGTCCCAGAGCATCTGTTGCTTCGGCGTGTTGGGGAGGTGCTCCTCCGCCCGCACCACGTGGGTGATGTTCATCGCGATGTCGTCGACGACGTTCGCCAGGATGAACACCGGCGACCCGTTGCCGCGCAGGAGCACGAAGTCCTCGATCGTCGAATTGTCGAACTCCACGCGCCCGCGCACCTCGTCGTTCACCACCGTGGTTCCGCTCGGCACACGGAAGCGCAGCACCCGGCCGGGCGCCGGCTCGAGGGCGCGGTCGCGTGAAAAACCGTCGTAGCCGGGTTTGCCCGACGTCTTCGATCGCTCCTGGATCTGCTCGGAGGTGAGGTCGCAGTAGTACGCATGACCCTTCGCGAACAGCGTCATTGCGGCATCCACGTGTGCCGCTGCGAACGACGACTGGAAGTACGGTCCCTCGAAGTGCGGGTCGGAGGCACTGATGCCGATCCACTCGAGGGCGTCGATGATGCCCTGCGTCCATTGCGGTTGGTTGCGGGATTCGTCGGTGTCCTCGATCCGCAACACGAACGTGCCACCGTGCTGGAGCGCCAGGATCCAGTTGTAGAGCGCGGTTCGCGCTCCGCCCACATGGAAGTACCCGGTCGGTGACGGGGCGAAACGATATCGATGAGTACCTGCCACCATCCCCGACGCTAACCGTGACAAGTAGGTTGGGAACGTGACCTCATCCCCACGCGCCGAACACCAGGACCATCCCGATCACCGCGCACTCGCGGGAGGCACCGCACGCGCCGGCGTCTTCGGTATCAGTGACGGGCTCGTCACCAACGTTTCGCTCATCATCGGTTTCGCCGCTGGCGGTGTCGATGCCAGTTACGTGCGTCTGGCCGGCATCGCGTCGGCCGTGGCCGGGGCGGTCAGCATGGCCGCCGGGGAGTGGGTGTCCGTCAAATCCCAGAACGATCTCGTCAAGCGTGAGATGTCGCTGGAATTGCGCGAACTGAAGCGCAACGCCAGCGCCGAAACCTCGGAGTTGGCCGGCATCTACCGTTCGCACGGAATGTCGTCGAAGCAAGCCGAGGCGGCTGCGGCCGAGGTGATGCAGGACCCCGAACGCGCGGTCATCGTTCACGCCCGGGAGGAGTTCGGGCTCGATCCGTCACAGCTCCCCAATCCCGTCCAGGTTGCAGCGATCTCGATCGTCAGTTTCCTCGTCGGCGCGATGCTGCCGGTGATCCCGTGGCTCACCGGGCAGGGCACCACGGCCCAATGGGCCTCGATCTCCATCGGCGTCGTCGCAGCCGGCATTCTCGGAGCCGTCATCGCGCGACAATCCGAGCGCCCCTGGTGGACCGGTACGGCCCGGCAGGTGGCCATCACCGTGCTGGCGGTCGCGGTCACGTATGCCATCGGCAGCGTCGTCGGCGTCAGCGTGTCGTGAGCAACGAACGCGCCCAACAACCGAACGTGCTCGGCGGGACGCTCGAGTCGTGCAGCCACGATCCGCTCACCGGTTGGTACCGCAACGGATGCTGCGAGACGGGCGGTGACGACACCGGCGTCCACACGGTCTGTGCGATCATGACCGACGAGTTCCTTGCATTCTCCCGCTCGGTCGGCAACGACCTGTCGACACCCATGCCGCAATACGGGTTCCCCGGACTGAAGGCCGGCGACCAGTGGTGTCTCTGTGCCGCACGATGGCAGGAAGCGTTCGAGGCCGGTCGGGCGCCGAAGGTTCGGCTGCGTTCAACGCACGCCCTCACGCTCGAATTCGTCAGGCTCGACGATCTGAGGAAGTTCGCCGTCGACTGACGGTGCTCAGGCTCCGGTCAGTGCCCGCCACGAGATGGGCGTCGCCCGTCGAATCGTGTCGAGCGGCATGATGATCGTCGACTGGGGCACCATGTCGACGAGGTGTCGCGCCTCGACGTAATGATGCACGACGTTGGCGACCCCCGCAAACAGTTGGGCCCGCACGGCAACCAATTCGACCGGCGGCTGTTCGAGGAAGTAGCCCCAGATGGTGAGTGCCATGTCGAGGTCGTGGATCACGGGTGCACGCCCGTAGTGCGACGCACGTCGCAGCGCGATTCCGATGCATCCCTGGATTGCATCGTCGACGCTCTCACCGGCCGTCACCAGGATTCGCGGACGCATCCGCTCGGCGAGGGAGAGGATGTACCCCTGATCCGGGCCGGGATGACCGAGTCGTTCGGCACGCGGTTGGCGACCGGTCACCGAAGCCTTGCGGGTGTTCGTCCACGGTGACGGGACGAAGTCGGGCGAGTGGTACGCCCGTGGGCGGTCAACCGGGTTGACGGGAGTGTGCTTGGGGGCGGCCACGGGGAACGACCCTACTCAATGGATTCGCCGGCAAGGAGCGCAACCAAGGCCCGCGGATCGCTCGCCCAGGCGTCAGCACCGAGGTTCCTCGCCGACGCTTCGTCTCGGATGGCGGCTCCGCCGACCACCACCGTCACGCCGACCGGCACGGCGCCCTTCACCGCGAGGATCGCCTCCCGGGCGTGTGCCGTCGACTCCTCGAGCGTGACGCCGATGCAGACGGCTCGCAGTTGATCGACGCCCCGAACGGCCGCAGCGAACGAGGTAGCGGGCACGTCGGTACCGATGTCGGACACGTTCCATCCGCGACTGCGGAGAAGGTCGGCGACCATCGTGAGTGCGAGCCCGTGCCGCTCGCCGCTCGGTCCACCGATCACGATGGTTCCCAGTGACGGACCACGGTGGGCGAACCGTGCACTGACGCGGGCGAAGAGTCGCGCCACGATGTTGCTGGCACGGTGCTCCTCGTGGATTTGCAGCTCACCGCGCTGCCAGCGGGCCCCGATTGCCACCAGCGCCGGTGCCACGACCTCGAGGTACAGCGAGAAGAGATCGTGGCCGCTCACGAGGGCGTCGTCGAGGAGTCGTTGCGCGCCGGCCTCGTCGCCGGCCACGAGGCAGTGCTCGAATCGCCCCGCCCAGTCGGCCGTCGCTCGCCGACCGCGCCCCACCCGACCGACCGGTGCCGAACGCGCATTGCGCGACGAGGAGAATTCGCGAACGTCGGCCAGCGCCACACGCCACTCACCGTTCACTTGGCGGGCGGGAAGGCGACCGGAGCGGACGTACCGGTAGACGGTCATGTAGTGGACCTTCAGCCGTCGGGCCGCCTCCTGCAGTGAGACGGACGTGCCGGGCTCGTTTTGCACGTCGTAACGATAGGAGCGCCGCCGCAACGGGCGACGACGCTGCGTCGAGTCAGGTCGTCGGAACCGCCGGCACCATGCCGGGCTTCCAGAACTGGTACAGGTCGGTGATGATCTCCACGAGGCCGGATGCATTCGAGCCGGGCGCCATATCGACGGTGACCACGCTCGACAACACGTGCACCGCACGTACCGTGCCGGTGGCGAAGAGTCGCGCGGCCAGCACCGCCCCGAAGGTTTCCTCGCGCGCCGGCGGAGCGTCGAAATACTCGTGTCCCTGCCCGGTCAGCGAACGATTGAGCTCGAAGCGCACACGATTCGGCTCGACGGAATGCTTGACGGCAACGGCAACCGGCTGACCCACGAGCCAGACGCTAGTTGCCCGACCAGGCGTTCCGGGCGTTCGCGCAACTACCGTGACGGGGGTGGAGATTCAGCAGTTCACCAAACAGGCAGAAGAGTTCCTGCAGGCCAACCTCGTCCGCAAGGAGGCCACGAAGGCCTTCGTGTGGGGAGAAGGTTCGGACAACGTCTCGATGTTCGAGGAGAAGACCCGCGAAGCAGAGCAGGAGATGGTCGCCACGGCGAAGGCGTGGCGGACGAAGAAGTTCGATGCAGGCTTCGGGTGGATCACCGGCCCGAAGGAATTCGGCGGGGCGGGCCTGACGGCCGCCCACGAGCGCGCATACGCGGCAGTGGAAGCCAACTTCAAGGTGCCGAACCAGAGCATCTTCACCATCGGTCTCGGCATGGTCGCACCCACGATCCTCGCCCACGGCTCTCCCGAGGCAAAGGAGGCGTTCCTCCGGGCGATGTGGCGCGCCGAGATCGTCGGTTGCCAGTTGTTCAGTGAACCGGGAGCAGGAAGCGACCTCGCCTCGCTGCAGACCAAGGCCGAGCGCGATGGCGAGGAATGGGTCATCACCGGTCAGAAGGTGTGGACCTCCGGCGCGCACTACAGCGACATCGGCGAGGTCATCTGCCGAACCGATCCGTCGCTCCCCAAGCACAAGGGGCTCACCGGCTTCCTGGTCGACATGAATGCTCCCGGTGTGGAGATTCGACCCCTCCGTCAGATGACCGGCGGGGCGAGTTTCAACGAGGTGTTCTTCAACGAGGTGCGGGTGCCGGACTGGTACCGACTCGGCGACGTCAACGCCGGATGGGGCGTCGCGCTCACCACGCTGATGAACGAGCGTGCAGCAATCGGCGCCGGCGGGGGCGGTGGTGAGGTGTCGATGATGACCCGGATCACCGCAATGGTCCGCCACTACGGCCTGGAGGACGACCCGCTCGTTCGGGAGATGCTCGCCAACCTGTACATCAACTACCGCGTCGCAAACTTCAACAACAAGCGGGCGATGGACAAGATGAAGGCCGGTCAGACTCCCGGCCCGGAGATGTCGATCTCCAAGATGGCACTCGTCAACAACCAGAAGCTCCTCAACGACTTCCTCTCCCACGTCCTCGGTGCAAAACTGCAGGCCGACACCGGCGAGTGGGGCACGTACGCCTGGCACCAGTTGATCCTCGGCGCACCCGGAATGCGGATTGCCGGCGGCTCCGACGAGGTGATGCGGAACATCGTCGGCGAGCGGGTCCTCGGGCTGCCGAAGGACTCGGGCATCGACTCCACGTCGGCATTCCGTGACCTGAAGGTCGGTACCCAGAAGGGCTGACGACGGTTCAACGACCGCGCAAGCCGAGGTTGTCCATGAATGCCCAGGTGGTGCGGTGCAGTGGCGACACGCCGTGCTCACGCAGCCCGGCGCGATGCTTCGGACACGGGTAGCCCTTGTTCGTGGCGAACGACCAGTGAACGTGCTGGTCGGAGGCAACGCGCATCTCCCGGTCGCGCGACACCTTGGCGAGAACGCTCGCCGCCGCGACCGATAGTGACTCACTGTCGGCCTTCACCTGCGTGAGCACCCGATCGACGCACGGGGAGACGAAATCCCAACGGCCGTCGACGATCGCGGCATCGGGCTTCACACCCTGCAGAGCGAGCACGTCGAAGGCCCGTCGGGTGGCAAGGCGCTGGGCGGCGCTCATCCCGAGCGAGTCGCACTCGTCGTTGCTCGCCCGACCGAGTGCCCACGCCGAGCATTGCCGGGCAACCCCGTCGAACATGCGTTCCCGCTTCGTCTCGCTCAACGTCTTGGAATCCCGGCCGAGGAAGTCGGCCTCGTTCACGTCGTGCGACAGCACCGCGACGCATACGACGAGCGGTCCGGCCCACGAGCCCTTCCCGACTTCGTCGACACCACAGACCACCCCGGGGAGCGATCGTTCGAGCCGCAGGGTTGGTGGAACACGGAGGCTCCGCGCCATCGTCACCTGGTAACCCGAAGCAACGTCTCTCCCTGGGTGTCGCTCGTCGAGAACGACCGGTCCACCGTCGGGGCGGCGAGTCGCATCCCCGGCGGACCATCGACCTCCCACAACAATGCCGCGTTCTCGCCGTGCCATCGAAGTGCGAACGAGACCCGATGGTGGGGACCGGCATGCAGCCCGTGGGCCTCGACGTTCGAACCGAGCCACGGCGTCACTCCGTCGGACAGGAGATGGAGAGCGTCGGGTCCGACCGGTCGGGCCAACCGGTCCTCCACGGCGGCGAGGCCGACGACAGCCGCCTGCAACTCGTCGGATTGGCCACGGAGATCGGATGGGCCATCGAGTGACGTCGGTGTGGTGCGGGGTGCGTCGGGCAACGTTCGCCAGATATCGAGCACGTCGTCAACCGCCCGTGTCTCGTGCGCCCCGGCAAGGACGAAGGCCGCAAGTGACACGGCGCGGGACGTCCACGACGATTCCGAAGGACGCTTCGCCAACCGGCGAACCGCGTCGGCAACCTGTTCCACCCACGGTCCACCGGGATCACCCATACGTACCCGCTCGGCTACGGCGACGACGCCGACTGCTGGATCGCGACCGAGCAGGTCGTCGAGTTCACGTGGTGCGGCCATCAGCACCGTACACCGGCCGGAGGTGAGTCGATCCGCGGCGTCGGGAATCCGACTGGCCCGCTCGCAGGCGTTGATCCAGCCCCGTACCACCTGGTCTGCAGGCGCGAGTCTCCCGGGATCGATGGGGCTGCGACGCCGCCACCGAGCACGACCGAGCGACCAGG
>JBIJCI010000077.1:0-3951 GCA_044344715.1 Ilumatobacteraceae bacterium
GCCCAACACCTTCTTCACCGTGGGGACCACGTAGGACTGGCGGTTGAAGGTGGTGATCGAGAGGTTGAGCCGCACATCGTGGACCGGTTCGACGTCCGTGTGCCACTCGACGTGGGAGAGATACGACATGTCGGTGGCAACGACCCGCACGTAGAGCACTCCCCACCCTGCGGTCGAGAGTGCGCCGAGTCGTAGCTCGAGCGGCCGTGAAGAGAGCGCCGCGCGCGCAACCACGCGTTCGCGGCGGCGACAGTGGTCGACGACCTCCACCCACCCCGTTCCGGTGGCGGCCACACGCAGCACCAGATCGTCGACGACGGTGAGTCGTCGCCATCGACCAGCGTGGAACATCCCGAACGCGGTGTCGAACGAGACGACCGCTCCGGCACCGAGCTCGGCGCCGCCCTCGCGGAACGTCACCGCACCCACCGTTCGTACGTAGAGCGTCGGCTCGGAGAAACCCGGTTCGGGGAGCAGCGAGCGCTGCAACAGGTGGCTCACGGCACCGATACCACGGGGACGATCATCCGAGTGGGTCGCTCACGAAGGCCGGCATCGCCCGACCCGTGGTGAACGCCTCACGGGCCTCGTCGGCGACCTTGAGTGCCTCGTGAATCGTCACGTCCATGTCGAGATAACGGTAGGTGCCGAGACGTCCGAGGAAGGTGACACCTCGTTCCTCCCGCGCCAGGCGCACGTATTCCAGGAGCTGGGCCTTCTCCTCGACGAGGCGTACCGGGTAATAAGGCGTGTCGTGCTCTCCGCACGACCTGCTGTACTCGCGGTAGACGACCGACCGGTCGTGCCGTTCCCACGGGGCGAAGTGTTTGTGCTCGGTGATTCGCGTGTAGGCAACCTCGGCGTCGCAGTAGTTGACGACCGGACAGCCCTGATGGTCGCCGTCCACCACCTCGGGTACGAAGTCGAGCGTTCGGTACGCGAGACGGCCGTGTTCGAAGTCGAAGTAGGCGTCGATCGGACCACTCCAGAAGGTGTGGTCGTACTCGCGCAGCCGAGCCCGCGGAAGCCTGACCGACAGATGCACCGCGACGTTCGGGTGTTCGAGCATCGCCGTCACGATCGGCGTGTAGCCGTGCTCGGGAATCCCCTGGTACGGATGGCTGAAGTACGAGTCGTCGTCGGTGAATCGCAGCGGCAACCGGGCCAGGATGCTTGCCGGCAGCTCCTTCGGGTCGACCCCCCATTGCTTGCGCGTGTAACCAGCGAAGAAGGCCTCGTAGAGTCGGCGCCCCATCAATCGGAGACCCTGTTCCTCGAACGACTTCGGTTCGGTGATGGTCGAGTCGGCCTGCGACGCGACGAAGGCCTCCGCTTCCTTGGGGGAGAAGTTCCTGCCGAAGAACGCGTTGATCAAGCCGAGGTTCATCGGCATCTGGAAGGCGCGATCGCCCACCATGGCACGTACCCGGTGGCGGTACGGCTTGAAGGTGCCGAAGCGTTGTACGTACTCCCAAACCCGCTCGTGTTGCGTGTGGAAGATGTGCGGTCCGTAGACGTGCACCATCACCCCGGTTTCGTGCCGCGCGGTGTGGCAGTTGCCCGCTACGTGGTCGCGGGCCTCAAACACGTCGATTACATGACCGGCCTCGGCCAGTTCGCGGGCCACCACGGCACCGGAGAAGCCTGCGCCGACCACGGCGATGCGTTTTGGCACGGGATTCAGCCTACGAGAGCAGCACCCGACGGGTGATTCGTTCGACCGTTACCCGAACGGACGGCGCAGTTAACCGGACGTCAGTGCATCCACGGCGCGCAGGCACCGTCGAGGTCGCGCAACTGGATGCGGTCGCGGTTCTCGTGCGTCACCTGGTTGTTCGGATCCCTGCGCAGGTTGAACGTGCGGAACGTCATCTCCGTGGTGTCGATGGCGAGGATGCGACCGATCAACGAGTCACCGAGATCGAGCAGCAACTTGATGACCTCGAGCGCCTGGATCGAACCGACGATGCCCGGAAGCACGCCGAGCACGCCCGCCTCCGCACAGCTCGGCGCCATCTCGGCCGGCGGCGGTTCGGGAACCATGTCCCGGTACGTCGGACCGCGCAGCGGGTGGAACACGCTGACCATTCCCTCGAACCGGAAGATCGAACCATGCACCACCGGGATGCCGAGCTTGACGCTGGCATCGTTGAGCAGGTAACGCGAGGGGAAGTTGTCGGCGCCGTCGACGATGACGTCGTACCCGGAGATGATGTCGACGATGTTGCTCGCTGCGAGTCGGGTGTCGTAGGTAACGACGTTGACGTCCGGGTTCAGCATCGTGAGCGTCTTCTTGGCGGAGTCGACCTTGCGGTCGCCGATGCGATCGACGTTGTGCAGGATCTGGCGCTGCAGGTTGCTGGCGTCGACCTCGTCCATGTCGACGATGCCGAGCGTTCCGACTCCGGCTGCCGCGAGGTAGAGCGCCGCCGGCGAGCCGAGGCCGCCGGCACCGAGGAGCAGTACCTTGCTTTGCAGGAGCTTGGCCTGACCGGCGACACCGACTTCGGGCAGCAGGATGTGACGCTGGTACCGGTTCCGCTGTTCGGCATCGAGGGCCACGGGCGTCGACCATGCCCGACCCTCGTCCTTCCACTTGCCGAAGCCGCCGGCCATGCTGACGGCATTGGAGTACCCGAGGTCCTGCAGGGTCTTGGCGGCGAAGGCGCTGCGAACACCGCCGGCGCAGTACACCACGATCGGCGTCGACTTGTCGACGATGCGCGATTCGACCTGCGCCTCGAGGTGTCCGCGCGGGATGTGCACGACGTTCGCCAGCGCACCCTGCTCGAACTCGTCGGGTTCGCGCACGTCGAGGATGGTTACGTCCCCGGTGGCGATTCGTTCGGCGGCAGCCGCGGTATCGATCTCGGTGATGACGGACTTGGCGGAAGCGAGGAGGTCTCGAAACGTCGGCACGACCGAAATGCTATCTAGTAGGTCGGGATTTACGGGCTGGGCGCCGTGCCGCACAGCCGCGGCAGCACCGTGCTGATGTCCCCCGTGACCCGTTCATCGGCGAGGGAATCCATCTCCGTCGGCTCGCCGTTGACGATCACGATCCGCGCCCCGGCCGACTTGGCCCGTGGCACGCAGTTCGCCGCCGGATACACGCTGAGCGTCGTGCCCACCGCCAGTAGCACGTCGCAGTCCTCGCTCGCAGCGAAGGCGGCGTTGATGACGTCGGGCACGAGGGGCTGCTCGAAGAGGATGGTGTCGCTCTTCAGGACTCCTCCGCAGAGCAGGCACATCGGGTCGGGGTCACCATCGATCACGCGCTGCAGCGTGTCGCGCATCGGTCGGGTGTCGCCACACTGCCAGCACCTACTGCGGTGGATGTTGCCGTGCACCTCGTGCACGAGCATCGGATCGATGCCGGACCTCTGGTGAAGACCGTCCACGTTCTGGGTGACGACGGCCCGCAGTTGGCCGCGCTCCTGCAAGCGCACCAATGCACGGTGTCCGTCGTTGGGCCGCGGGTCGGAGTCGATCCAACGCACGCGGTTCTGCCAGGCACGACGCCGCAACTCCACGTCCGACAGGTAGTGACTGAGCGTGGCGGCGCGCTGGGCGTCGGGGTCCTTCGTCCACACGCCGTTGGGTCCGCGGAAGTCGGGGATTCCCGATGCGGTCGAGATTCCTGCCCCGGTCAATACGGTGACACGGTCCGCCGCCGCGAGGACCACCTCGACCCTCGCTACTGCGTTCGTATCGTCGGGGAACATCCGTCCTTCATTGTGCCACCCGGCCGACATCGTGCACACACCACGGCGTGACCGAACCGCGCACGAGCATCAGCGTCGTTCCCTGGCTCGATGCAACCGTCGAAGCCGTCGGATTCGCCGCCAGATCCGACTATGTGGAGTGGTTCTGGCTGCCGGTGCTCGGGCCGAGTGCCACGTGGCTGCTGCGTCGCATCGACGCCGGCTTCGACGAGTACCCCGACGGCTA
>JBIJCI010000044.1:0-14075 GCA_044344715.1 Ilumatobacteraceae bacterium
AGCAGCACAAATCGATCGTCGCGAGCGATTTGTGCTGCTCGCCGCGACCGACTTCGTGCCGGGTCACGATGCAGCCGCTCGGCAGGTGGTCGGCAACGTCGACCGGGAGCCCTTCCTGGGTGACGATCGCGATACGACGAACTCCGCTCGGCACCAGTCGACCGAGCTCACCGACTGCACCATGGCCGACCACGACTTCGTACGACCTGTCTCCGAGGTCGACGTTCACACGATGGGTCACGATGCCACCTGGCCCGCAAGGAGTTGCTCTACCTCGTCGACGATGTCGTCGATTGCGCGATCGGTGGTGTCGATCCGCACACGGGCGACGTCTTCGTACAACGGTCGGCGCTCGCGCTGGAGCGCTGCGAGGCGTCGTGCGGCGTCGCCATCGAGGAGCGGGCGGTGGGCTCCCCTGCTGGTCCGCTCGACCAGCGTCGAGTGATCTGCGTCCAGCCAGATCACGTTCGACGCTCGATCGCGGATCGCCGCGCGATTGTCGGCGGCGAGCACACTGCCACCTGCGGCGGCAAGCACCATGTCATGGCCCTGACCGAGTGCGGCGAGCAACGCTTCCGACTCGAGTGTGCGGAAGACGTCCTCCCCGTCCTCTTCGAACACCCGACGAACCGGTTTCCCCGACTTCGCCTCCACCCACTCGTCGGTGTCGACGAATCGACACCCGAGTCGCCCGGCAAGCTTCCGCCCCACGGCGGTCTTACCGGAGCCCATCATGCCGATGAGCACGATGACACGGGTCATCGCCGTTAACGGAGCGTCTCTGCGAAGGAACGAGCGTTCCGGACGAACTCGGCCAACGAGTCACCACCGAACTTCCGTTGCGCCTCGGCGGCCAGCACGAGCGCGACCATCGTCTCTGCCACGACTCCCATCGCCGGCACCGCCGTGACATCGGTTCGCTCCTTGAAGCTGACCGTCTCTTCCTTCGATACGACGTCGACCGTCTTCAGCGTCGGTCGGTTGAGCGTGGACAACGGCTTCATTGCCGCACGCACCACGAGGAGTTCACCGGTGGTCATGCCACCCTCGGTCCCACCGGCCTTGCTCGATTCCCGGCGGTACGAACGTGTGGTGTCGTCCCAGGCGATTGCGTCGTGGGCCTCGCTGCCCCGGCGTGCCGCCCCGGAGAACCCGTCGCCGATCTCGACGCCCTTCACGGCCTGGATGCTCATCACCGCCTGCGCCAGCAGACCGTCGATCTTGCGGTCCCAATGCACGTGACTGCCCAGCCCGACGGGAGGTCCGTATGCCAGCACTTCGACGATTCCGCCGAGGCTGTCGCCGTCCTTCGCTGCCGATTCGACCTCGGCAATCATCCGCTGTTCGGCCTCCTTGTCGAAGCATCGCACCGGGGAGGCATCGACGGTCGCCAGATCGGCGGGTAACGGACGATTCGGTGACGTGCTCGCCGCTGCACCCATCGCCACGACGTGCGACACCACCTCGACCCCGATCTGGCGCAGCAACAACTTCGCCAGCGCACCTGCCACCACCCGGGCGCTGGTCTCGCGGGCGCTCGCCCGCTCGAGGACGTCGCGGGCGTCGACGAAGTCGTACTTCTGCATTCCTGCCAGATCGGCATGACCTGGCCGCGGCTGCGTGAGGGGCTTCTTCGTCGCCCCGGGATGCGGCGACATCTCCTCGTGCCATACGTCGCTGCGGAACCATTCGGTGTTCTTGATCAGCACTGCAACCGGAGAACCGAGCGTGCGGCCGTGACGGATGCCCCCGATCAACTCGAATTCGTCCTGTTCGAACCTCTGGCGTGGGCCGCGCCCGTATCCCAATCTGCGACGCGACAATTCGAGGGCCAGGTCTTCCGCCGTCACCGAAAGGTTCGACGGCAGACCCTCGACGATCACCATCAGCGCCTGACCGTGACTTTCGCCGGCGGTCAGGTAGCGCAACATGCGCCATTGAATCTACCGCTACGGAGTGGTCAGCTCGCCGAGGGCTGCACGACGCATGAGCACGGTGCTCGGTCGTCGTCCGAGCCAGAGCTCCTGCTGACGCGCGGCCTGGGCACACAGCATGTCGAGTCCGTCAACGACCCGGCATCCGCGCGAGCGTGCAGCACGGATGAACGCCGTCTCCAGTGGGTGGTACACCACGTCGAGCACACAATGCCCCGTGCCGAGCGAGCCGACGTCGAGCGGTAGTTCGTCCGGGGCGATCCCGTTCATGCCCAAGGGTGTCGTATTGATGATCGTCGGATGCTCGGCAAGGCCCGCCGATACGACCGCAGTGGTCGAACCGTGTCGGACATGATTCCCCACGCCGACGGCGTTCCGGAGCCGCTCAGGAGAGCGGTTCGCCACGAACACGTTCGACCCCCGTTCGGCGAGGGCGGCAATCAGCGCCCTCGCAGTGGCTCCGGCGCCCACCACTGCCACGGACGACAGATCGGCACCGGCCTGCGCCAGCGCATCGAGACCTCCGCGACCGTCCGTGTTGTGGCCGACGAGCCGACCGCTCGCGTCCCGAACGACCGTGTTGACGGCCCGAATCACCGAGGCATGCTCGTCGACGTCGTCGAGGGCCGGCATCACGAGCTCCTTGTGCGGCATCGTCACCGAGAGTCCGGCCAGTCCGAGGATCCGCATCGCATCGATTGCCGCAGCGGCATTCCGTGGTTCGACCTCGTACGCGACGTACATCCAGTCGTCCCCGTGTTCACGGAACGCGGCGTTGTGGATCGCCGGGGAAAGACTGTGCCGTACGGGACTGCCGATGACGGCAGCGACCCGGGTGCTGCCGCTGGGCGTCACGGCAGGATTCCCGCCGCCTGTGCCACGGCGACGTTCTGTTCGTGCAGTCGGTAGGTGGTGGCGAATGCATGTCGACCCTCGGCGTCCGACAGCACGTAGAACAGTAGACGGCACTCTTCGCGTTGTTCGCGACGGGTACGGGCGGTACAGAGCGGATCTTCATCGTTCGGGTCGTCCGCCGGATTCATCGCCGCAACGAGGGCTGCCTCACCCGGACTCGCGATCGGTGTCGGGGGCAGACCCTTCCTCACGTACACGTTGTACGGAGAGTCGGACGCCTTCAACTCGGAGAACGAGGCCCCTTCTGGCGCCTGGTAGTAGAGGGCTGCATCGATCTGCAGCTCCATGTTCAGCTCGAGTCGGTTATGGATGACCCGCGAGACGAGCGCCCGCTCTTCGGGAACCTTCACTTCCTTCTCGATCAACGAGGCGATGATGATGATCTCGTAGGCGGTACGACCGAGACGTGCCGCCGCAGCCTCGATGTCGTTCGCCGTGGCGCGGTTGCGCATCTCGTCGATCATCCGTGCGAGCACGTCTTCTTCCGTTTCGTACGCCGCAACCCGGTACTGCGCGGGGAACAGCAGGCCTTCGTACGACGTGATGCCGGCGGGACGGAACGGTGCAGGCAGCTCGTTGGCGGCGAGTACGGCGTCGATATCCGCAGCGGTGAGTCCGGGGACGTCCCGCTCGAGTCGATTGGCGATCTGGCCGAGCGTGAATCCCTCGGGGAATACGACGTCGACCTCGAGCACCGACTCCTCCACAGGACTGGCTGCGATGTCGGTGCTGTCGACGTCGGAGACGATACTGCGCACCTGCCAGCCGGCCCAGAGGATGAACGTCGCCGCGATGGCGGCCAACCCGGAGAGGATCTGCCGTGAGTACCGACGCAGATCGGGGATCATTCCGTCGACGTCGGCATCGTCGGTCGGTCGCACGCGGTCCCAGGGATCGTCGTTCCAGGGTCGATCGTCGGTGGTGCGCGGCGGCGTCACGGGGTCTCGACCCTACGTTGATGACGACGGTGGTCGATGAACGACTGCAGCATCACCGCTGCCGCAACCTGGTCGACCACTCGGCGCCGTGCATCGGCGCGCATCGCCATCTCCCTCAGCGATCGGTCGGCTGCCACGGTGGTGAGACGTTCATCGTGCAGGTACACCGGCACCGCCAACACGGCCTTCATCTGCTCCGTCTCGTCCATTGCGCCCTGCGCCGCGGTCGTGATCTTGCTGCTCATGTTGAGCGGCAGCCCGACCACCACCGCATCAGCCTCGTACTCGGCCACCAGGGATGCGATCCGAGCATGGTCGGCCTGACGTGACGAGCCCCGGTGAACGACGGTGAGGGGTGTTGCCACCCGCTCCTCCGGGTCGCACAGTGCCACTCCGATTCGCTTCGATCCGAGATCGAGTCCGAGACACCGCATCACGTTCCGCGGCGGGCGGCCTCGACCGCCGTTCTCGCGGTCGCCAGCGCATCGTCGAGCGCCGCAGGGTTCTTGCCACCCGCCGTTGCGATGTCGCCCTTCCCGCCGCCACCACCACCGACCTGACGTGCCGCATCCTTGATGAGCTCGCCAGCCTTGAGACCGCTGGCAGGAGCAACCGCTGCCACGAGTGCCACGCCACCGGAGTCGGTGAGACCACCGAGCACGATCGCCTCGACGGCGCCCTTGGCACGCACCGCAATGGCAAGGTCCCGCAGGCCCGCCGGCGCGAGGCCGTCGATCCGGGCAACCAGGGCGCCGTCGGTGACCCGGGCCGCCAGTTCGTCGGCCTGCACACCGAGCTGAGCGTGGCGCATCTTCTTCAGTTCGTCGGCGAGTGACTTCGCGTGATCGATCGACCGCTGCGCCGCAGCAACCAGGTCGTCGGGCTTCGAACCCAGCACTTCGGCCGCGCCGGCGATCATGTCGGTGACGTCGAGCATGTAACGGATGGCGTGCTCGCCGGTCAGCGCCTCGATTCGCCGGAGGTTCGAACCAATCGACCCCTCGCTGACGATCTTGATCGGCCCGATATCGCCGGTGGCGCCGACGTGCGTGCCACCGCACAATTCGAGCGAATGGCCCGCCTCGAGCACCCGCACCGTGTCGCCGTACTTGTCGCCGAAGAACGCAATGGCCCCCTTGTCGGTGGCCGCCTGCTTCGACATCTCGGTCGCCGATACCCGCGTGTTGGCGAGCACCTCCGTATTCGCCAACAACTCGATCCGTCGGATCTCGGCCGGGGTCACGGCCTCGTAGTGGCTGAAGTCGAAGCGCAGACGATCCGGCGCCACGAGCGATCCGGCCTGCTTCACGTGCTCACCGAGAACCTCGCGCAACGCCCAATGCAGAACGTGAGTCGCAGTATGGTTCCGGCGAGTGGCGGCGCGCGCCGCCGAATCGATGTTCGCCACGACCCTGGAGCCGGTCTCGAAGTTCCCGCGGGTGATGCGTACCAGGTGACGCCGCAACCCGGGCGCAGCGAAGGTCGTGTCGATCACCCGTGCAGTCGCGGTGTCGGACGAGATGGTGCCCGTGTCGCCGGCCTGACCACCACTCTCGGCATAAAAGGGCGTGCTGTCGAGGAATACCTCGTGCACGCTGGAGCCGTCCTCGTAGTCGATGGGCCCTAGTACCGCGAGGACCTTCGCCTCGACCACGTCGCGCTCGTACCCGACGAACGTGGTGGTGCCGTGTTGGTCGACGAGCGACTTGTACGCGGCCACACGACCCGGATCGATCGCCTCGGTCTTGCGCGCACTCTTGGCCCGTTCGCGCTGCTGGTCCATCTCTCTCCGGAAGCCCTCGAAGTCGACGTCCACACCACGCTCGGCGGCGATTTCCTGGGTCAGCTCGAGCGGGAAGCCGTAGGTGTCGTGCAGTGTGAATGCAGCAGAACCGCCGATCTTCTTCGAGGAACCGCCCATCTCATCCTCGAGGATGGACAATCCGTTGCGCAACGTTGCCCGGAACTTCTCCTCCTCGCGGGTGATGACCCCGAGGATGAAATCGGAGTTGGTTGCGAGGTCGGGGTAGGCGCCCTTCATGATCGAGAGCGACGTCTCGACCAAGGACGGCATGACGAGTCGTTCACAGCCGAGCAGATATGCGTGGCGAACCGCCCGGCGGATGATGCGCCGCAACACGTAGCCACGACCCTCGTTCGACGGGAAGACGCCGTCGTTGATCATCATCATCGATGAGCGGGCATGTTCGGCGAGCACTCGGAGACTGAAACTGGGGCGGTGCTCGTAGTCGCCGATGCGGTACTCGGCCCCGCTCAGCCGCCGGCCGGTCTCGATCAACGGAGAGAGCAGGTCGGTCTCCCAGACCGAGTCGACCCCCTGGACGAGCGTGAGGATCCGCTCGAACCCTGCACCCGTGTCGATCGACGGCCGCGGGAGGCGGGATCGCGAGCCGTCCTTGGCTTGGTTGTACTGCATGAAGACGAGGTTCCAGAATTCGAGGAACCGGTCCCCTGTCGGATCGTTGAGCGGTCCGCCCTCCGGGCCGAACGCGCTGCCGCGATCGATGTGGATTTCCGAGCATGGTCCGCACGGTCCGACGTCACCCATCTGCCAGAAGTTGTCCTTGTCGCCCAGGCGCTGGATACGGTCCATCGGTACGCCGACGACGTCGTGCCAGATCTGCTCGGCTTCGTCGTCACTCTCGTGAACGGTGATCCACAATCGGTCACCGTCGAAACCGAACACCTCGGTGACGAGCTCCCATCCCCACGGAATTGCCTTCTCCTTGAAGTAATCACCGAAACTGAAGTTGCCGAGCATCTCGAAGAAGACGAGGTGGCGCTTCGTGCGACCGACGTCGTCCAGGTCGTTGTGCTTGCCTCCGGCACGTACGCACTTCTGCACGCTGACGGCGCGATCGTACGGCGCGGACTCCTCCCCCACGAAGTAGGGCTTGAACGGCACCATCCCCGCAACGGTGAACATCAACGAAGGATCGAAGGGAATCAGGCTCGCCGACGGAACCACCGTGTGCTGACGGTCGGCGAAGAAATCGACGAAGGACTTCCGCAGACCGTCTGCCGTCTTGATATCGGCGCGGACCATCTGACTACTCGAACAGGTCGTCGTTTGCCGGGTTGCGCTTGCCGGATTCCGCACCGCTCACCGTGTCGGAGACCTTCTCCTTGACCGCGGTAACCCGATCCACGAGACCATCGATGAACCGGTCGACGGTCTCCATGGTTGCGGCCCGGTCGGTCTGGCGTCGCAACCATCCGTAGCCGAAGAGAGCAGCGAGCGCACCGACACCGAACCAGAACAAGCGACGAAACATAGGTCTTTTCAATCGTACCGTCGGGGCGGCACGATGGACCCGCGCGGTGGGTTCTTGTCGCGTAAATGCTCCGGTACTTCGATCGAAGCACCGGCGAGCAACGACTCACGTGCCGCATCGATGGCCTCGGTGACGGAACGACTCTTCACGGCGTTCGACAGTCGCATCACTGCGTGAGCCAGGTTGTACCGCGCCTCGGGTAGTCCGACGGTCTCGACCGCATGGGCCGCGGCGACTGCAACGCCCAGCGCCGAATCATCCGCGACACCGACATCCTCGCTGGCGAAGACGATCAACCTTCGGGCGATGAAGCGCGGGTCGTCCCCCGCCTCGATCATCCGGGTGAGCCAGAAGAGGGCGGCCTTCTCGTCCGACGCCCGCATGCTCTTGATCAATGCCGACACCACGTCGTAATGGTCGTTGCGTCCGTAGCGCAACGCGCTCGTCGAGAGGGCTGCTTCGACGTGCGACACGGCCACCGCTTCCCCGGCGGCGAGCGCGATTGCGACCTCCAGCGATGTGAGTGCCTGACGTCCGTCACCGCCACAACGGTCGACGATCAACTCCCGGGCCCCTGCCTCGAGCGACACGTTCTCGGCCTCGGCTCCACGATCCAGCAGATGGCCGATCTCACCGGGGCTGAGCGGTTCGAGACGTAGCAGCGTCGATCTACTGCGCAGCGGTGCATTCACCTCGAAGAACGGGTTCTCGGTCGTTGCGCCGACCAGGGTGATGAGACCCGCCTCGACCGACGGGAGTAGTGAGTCCTGCTGCGCGGCGTTGAACCGGTGAATTTCGTCGACGAAGACGATGGTGCGGCGCTGATGCTCCCCAAGACGCCGTTGCGCCGCATCGACGACCTCCCGCACGTCCTTCACTCCGGAGGTGACCGCCGAAAGCCGGACGAACTCGCGGTGGGTCACGGCCGCGATTACCTCCGCAATGGTGGTCTTCCCGGTCCCGGGCGGACCCCAGAGGATGATCGATGACAGTCGATCGGACTGGATCAGCCTGCGAAGGGGACCGGTTGGTCCGAGCAGATGTTGCTGACCGACGATCTCGTCCAACGTTCGCGGTCGGAGGCGCGCGGCCAACGGGGCCTGTCGTCGCAGCGAATCGAGGGCGATCTGCGTGAAGAGGTCGCTCGGCTCGCTGGTCACGCCGGCTTGGGCAGCGTTCGCAGACCGAGTTCGCCGAGCTGGCTGGATTCCACCGGGCCGGGAGCGTTGGTCATCGGATCGAGACCGGACTGCGTCTTCGGGAAGGCGATGACCTCGCGTATGTTCTCCTCGCCGGCGAGGATGGCCACGAGACGATCGACACCGAATGCGAAGCCACCGTGTGGTGGTGCACCGTACTTGAAGGGCTGCAGGAAGAATCCGAACTTACGGTCGGCGGTCTCGTCGTCGATGCCGAGCAGCTGGAACACCCGACGTTGCAGTTCGGGCTCGTGGATTCGGATCGATCCGGATCCGAGCTCCCAGCCGTTGAGGACGAGGTCGTAGGCCAGTGCGCGAACGTTGAGCGGATCGGTCTCCATCTTGGCGAGATCGTCCGGATGTGGATGACAGAACGGATGGTGACCCGGTTGTGGTTTCTTCGTCGTCGGATTCACGCCGACGAACAACGGAAAGTCGACCACCCATACGTAGCGGTAAGGGCCCTCGTGGACGGGCGGTCGTGCGATGTCGTTGCGCAGCTGACCGAGCACCGTGCAGGCAGTGCTCCACTCGTCGGCGACGAGCAGGAGCAGGTCTCCGCTACCGGCGCCGAGCGCCGAGACGAGCGCGGACTTCTCGGCATCCAGGAGGAACTTCGCAACCGGGGAGTCGAGCGCGCCGGCCTCGCCCACCTTCATCCACACCAGACCCTTGGCACCGAGCTGCTTGGCGCGCTCGGTCAGCTGGTCGAGCTTGTTGCGACCCATCGCGGCGGCCTCGGGATACGTTGCTGCATCGACCCGCAGTCCCTTGATGCACGGCGCGGTTGCAAATGCCTTGAACCCGGTACCGGCGAAGATCGACGTGAGCTCGACCAGCTCCAACCCGAAGCGAAGGTCGGGCTTGTCGGTTCCGAATCGGTTCATTGCGTCGTGCCAGGTGATCCGCTCGATCGGTGGCGGGGCGGAACCGGTTGCAGCCTTTGCCGCGGCCATGACCGCACGCGAGATGGCGTTCAGAACGTCGTCCTTGCCGACGAAGCTCATCTCCGCGTCGAGCTGCGTGAACTCGTACTGGCGGTCAGCGCGGAGGTCCTCGTCGCGCAGGCACCGTGCGATCTGGTAGTAGCGGTCGAGTCCGGCCACCATCAACAACTGCTTCCAGAGTTGGGGCGACTGCGGCAGGGCGTAGAACGATCCCGGCTCCTTGCGGGACGGCACGAGGAACTCGCGCGCGCCCTCGGGGGTCGACGGCATCAAGAGGGGTGTCTCGACCTCGACGAAACCCTGGTCATCCATGGCGGCGCGAATCGCCGCATTGACACCGGCCCGCAGCCGCAGGTTGCGCTGCATGCGCTCGCGCCGAATGTCGAGGTAGCGGAACTTGAGCCGGATGTTCTCATCGACCTCGTCGGCCCGCTGGTCGATCGGGAACGGCGGCGGCTCGGCGGCGTTCAGCACGGTGAGCGTGCACTGGGTGAGCTCGACCTCGCCTGTCGGAAGGTTCGGGTTGACCGTGCCGGCGGGTCGCGCCGTGACCGTCCCCTCGATCTGCACGACCCATTCGCTGCGCGCATCGGTCCCGTCGTCGATGACGCACTGCATGACCCCCGAGAAGTCGCGGAGATCGACGAACGCCAGCTTGTCGCCGTGCTCGCGACGTCGCGCCACCCAGCCGGCGAGTCTGACCCGGCTTCCGATGTGGGAGGCGTTGAGCTCGCCACAGGTGTGGGTGCGGAGGGAGGTGGCGGTCGTCATGGGGTTCAGCGTCCGAGCAATCGGCGGATGCTCACGACGAGATCGTCGCGCCCGACCGTTTGCTGCGAACCGCCCTCCATCGTACGGATGATCGCCGTGTTCGCCGACAGCTCGTCCTCCCCGACGATCACGGCGAGCCCGGCGCCGGTTCGATCAGCGGACTTCATTTGTGCCTTCATCCGACGCCCGTCGTAGGCGCGGTCTGCACCGATTCCCGCAGCCCGTAGTGCGGCGCAAATGGCGGCGGCTTCGGCCCCGCCAGTCACATCCACGACGAACACGTCCACCCGTGGAGCCGGGGCGGCAAACACGCCCTCTGCATCGCAGGCCAGCAACGTGCGATCCACCCCGAGGGCGAACCCGAGACCGGCAGTGTCGGGTCCGCCGAGATCGGCAACCAACCCGTCGTAGCGCCCACCCCCGCCGATGGCGGTGTGGGCGGCGGCCAACGCCGTGGAGACGAACTCGAAGGTGGTGCGGCGGTAGTAGTCGAGGCCGCGAACGAGCCGGTCGTCGACCACGAAGTCGATCGCGGCTGCACGCAGTGCCCCCAATACCGACCCGAAATGCGCTGCAGCTGCATCACTGAGGTAGTCGGTCATCCGTGGCGCGGCGGCGACGAGGGCCGAATCCTCCGGTCGCTTCGAGTCGAGCACGCGCAGAGGATTGCGCTCGAGCGTGGAGCGACTCTCCGAGGAGAGGGCGTCGATGTCGGCCGAGAAGTGCGCGCGCAGTGCAGCGGCATACCGGTCTCGGTCACCGGAATCGCCGAGGGAGTTCACCGAAAGTTTCACGCTCCTCAATCCGAGACGTGCATAGAAATCGACGGCCAGTGCGATGACCTCGGCATCGAGCTGTGGGTCGTCCACGCCGAGCACCTCGAGACCGACCTGGTCGAACTGACGGTACCGCCCCTGCTGCGGCTTCTCGTACCTGAAGTTCGGCCCCCCGTACCAGACCTTCCACGGAGTGACGGGTCGGTGCTCGACGAAGGCCCGACACACGCTCGCCGTGAACTCGGGGCGCAGGGCCACCCGCCGGCCCCCCTTGTCCTCGAAGTCGTACATCTCCTTGGTGACGATCTCCGTCGTCTCGCCGACTCGCAGGAAGACGCCGAGATCCTCGAACATCGGCGGGATGAAGTGGGAGTACCCGGCAAGCCCCACGACGTCCGCGAACGCCTGTTGGAAGGCACGCCATCGCTCCGACTCCGGAGCGATGATGTCACGAGTGCCGGGGCTGGTGGAGAAACTCGGCACGTGCCAAGGCTAATTCGCCGACGGATGCGTGGCGGCGATGTCGTCGGTGGCCGACGACGCGTCGGCCTTGCCCGGGATCAACCGGTACACGTCGTACACACCGTCGATGTTCTTGATCATCTTCAACATCGACTGAAGGTGTCCGGGATCGGAGAACTCGAACTCGAACCGCATTCTTGCAACCCTGTCGCTGCCCGTATGCGTCGTGCAGGACACGATGTTGACGCGCTGGTCCGACAATGCGTTCGCCACGTCGCGCAACAACCTCGTCCGGTCGAGGGCCACCACCTCAACGGCCGCAACGAAACTGTCCGAGGCACCCACTCCGGCCCACTCGACGTCGATCACCCGGGCAGCCTGGTCCGTGGACAGTGCGAGTGCGTTCGCACAATCGACGCGATGAACGGTCACGCCCCGACCGCGCGTGACGAAGCCCATGATTTCGTCACCCGGAACCGGGGTGCAGCACTTGGAGAGCTGCACGAGCACATCGTCCAACCCCTCAACGAATACCGCATTCTTCGGCTTGGAGCCGCTCGATCGGGGCCGCATCGTCGGAAGTGCCCGAACCTCGTCCGCCGACTCCGGCGAGCGCATCGCGGTCGACAATCGGGCAACGAGTGTGCGGGCGGGAACCTTCTTCTGCCCGATTGCCGCAAGCAACCCGTTGAGGTCGGCATAACCGAGGGACGCAATCTCCCTTTCCAGTTCCGGTGACGCCTCGACGGCCCGCATCGAGAGACCGACCCGTCGCAACTCCTCCACGAACTCGTCATGGCCTTCGTCGACCATGTCCTCGAGGTGTTCGCGGGTCCACCACTGTTTGATCTTGTTCCTGGCCTTCGTTGACGCCACGAACTCCATCCAGCCCTGTGACGGCCCGGTCCCTTCGGCCTTCGAGGTGAGCACCTCGCAGGTGTCCCCCGACGACAGCTTGTGGTCGAGCGCGACGAGCCGTCCGTTCACGCGTGCGCCCACGCAGGAGTGACCGATCTCGGTGTGCACTGCGTACGCAAAGTCGACGGGTGTCGACGACATCGGCAGCGAGATCACGCGACCCTTCGGCGTGAAGACGAAGAGCTCGTCCTGTTCGAGGTCGGTCTTCAGACCCTCGAGGAACTGCCGTGGATCCGACACTTCGCCCTGCCAGTCGATGATGCGATTGAGCCACTCCACCTCCTGGGGTGTGGCGGCATCCTTGTACGCCCAGTGCGACGCAACGCCCCACTCTGCCCTGTGGTGCATGTCCTTCGTGCGAATCTGAACTTCGATCGTCTTGCCGTCCGGACCGATCACGGTGGTGTGCAGCGACTGGTAAAGGTTGAACTTCGGCATAGCGATGTAGTCCTTGAAACGTCCGACGACCGGCTTCCAGTGGCCGTGGATCACACCGAGTGCCGCGTAACAATCGCGGACGTTGTCCACCACGATGCGGATCGCCATGAGGTCGAAGATGTCGTCGAATTCGCGTCCCTTCTGCACCATCTTTTCGTAGATGCTCCAGAGGTGTTTGCCGCGCGAGGTGAGTTCGGCCTTGATCTTCACGCCCTCGAGCATCTTCTCCACTTGGCCGAGCGTTCGCGCAAGGTACACGTTGCGTTCCGGCGCACGGGTCGAGACGAGGTGCTCAACTTCCGCGTACCGCTTGGGATAGAGGGCGGCGAACGAGAGGTCCTCCAGTTGCTGCTTGATCTCCTGCATCCCCAACCGGTGAGCGAGCGGAGCATAGATGTCGAGCGTCTCCTGGGCCACACGGCGCTGCTTCTCGGGCGTGCTCGATGCGAGCGTTCGCATGTTGTGCAGTCGATCGGCGAGTTTGATGATCAACACCCGCAGGTCGCGGGCCATGGCCACCAACATCTTGCGCATGGTGGCGGCTTGTTGGGCCTCGAGCGAGTCGAATTGCAGTCGGTCGAGCTTGGTGACGCCGTCCACGATCGCCGCGACCTCCTCACCGAAGGACTGCGCGATGTCGGCCAACGTCAGTTCCGTGTCCTCGACCGCGTCGTGCAGGAGTGCAGCGATTATCGACGCCTCGTCGAGACCGATGTCGGCGATCACGCTCGCAACGGCGACGGGATGGGTGATGTAGGCCTCCCCCGTCGTGCGTGTCTGGTGGCGGTGCGCTTCGCGGGAGGTGTCGTAGGCCCGGTTGATCGCCGAGACGGATCCCTTCGGGTGCCGGCGTTTGTACGCGGCGAGCAACGGGGCAAGTTCGTGCGCCGTCGCTGACTGCTGGCGCCGCCATGGCAGCACCCGTGGTCCGGTTGCCATGACCGAAGTCTACGAAGGCACTGCGGCGACGAACCGCCGGTGGCGATGGCGCCGCAACTAGCGGCGTCGCCGCTTGCGGGGGCGCGGAGGATGCGTCAGAACGTTGCTCGAGGTGTTGTGCAACACCGAGGCCTCACGCCCACCCGTTGCTTCCTGAGCTGCAGCCTTGTGTGCAGCACGCGTCGTGCTGTGCTCGAAGAGTGCGGCCATCTCCGCGCCCTTGGCGATCTGGCCGGCGAACGGCGCGTACTTCGGTTCGCGGTTCTTGAACACCGCATACAGGGGCGTCGCGATGAAGATCGACGAGTACGTTCCGGTGATCATTCCGACCAGCAGTGCGATTGCGAACTCCTGAAGGCTCGTTGCGCCCATGATGACCGATCCGACGACGAGCAACGAGACGACCGGCAGGGCTGACGACAACGTGGTGTTGAGGGACCGGGCGAGCACCTGGTTCGACGAGACGTTCACGATGTTGCCGATCGAGATGCGGGACGTCGCGAAGCGGTCGATGTTCTCCTTGACTCTGTCGAACACCACGA
>JBIJCI010000036.1:0-16648 GCA_044344715.1 Ilumatobacteraceae bacterium
ATCTCTACTCCCAGTTCGATCCGGACACCACCGGTGGCGCGATGCTGCTCGGTCTGAACGGGGTGTGCATCATCTCCCACGGATCGTCGAGCGCCCGGGCCATGGTCAACGGCATCAAGGTGGCACGCGACATGGTGCAGGGTGAGATCGTCGAGAAGATCCGGGCAGCCGTGGCGGTGAGCAACACACCGTGAACGAGGCGCTCCTACGCGAGTGCGCGGCGGTGATCGGACACGAGTTCGCCGACCTCGCACTGCTGCGTCATGCACTCACCCACTCCTCGTACTCCGCCGAGCACTCGCACGAGCCCTCAAACGAGCGATTGGAGTTCCTCGGTGATGCGGTGATCGGGCTGGTGCTCGCCGACGAGATGTACCGACGCCATCCCGACTTCGACGAGGGCCTGCTCACCGACCTGCGAAAGAGCGTCGTGAACGCGCAAACCCTCGCAGTCGCGGCCCGGCGACTCGGACTCGGGCGGTTCGTGCGACTCGGACGCGGTGAGTCGACGACCGGCGGTTCGGGCAAGACGTCGATCCTCGCCAATGCGCTCGAAGCGGTGATCGGGGCCGTGTACCTCGATGCCGGTGTCGCGGTTGCATTCCAACTATCGCTACGACTCCTGCAACCCGAGATTGCGGGTGCGGTGCCGGGTCTGCGGAACCTCGACCCGAAGACGCAGTTGCAGGAACTCACGGCGGAATTCGGACTGGGATCGCCGACCTACGTGCTCGAGGACGAGGGGCCGGACCACGACAAGACGTTCTTTGCCGAGGTCATGGTCGCCGGGCGTCGTCGGGGCTCGGGGAGCGGCCGGACGAAGAAGGCCGCCGAGCAACAGGCCGCCGCCGAAGCCATTGATTCGCTGCGTGCCCCCGGCGATTGACCTGCGCGTGACACGACGTGCCTGAGCTTCCCGAAGTCGAGACGGTCCGGCGGGGGATCGAACGTCGGGCGGTCGGGCGCGTCATCGAGCGCGTGGAGGTGTTCCGTGAACGGACGGTACGTCGTCAGGGTCGCGAGGCGATCATCGACGGGCTGACCGGCGTGCGGATCGTCGCCGCCCGTCGGCGCGGCAAGTACCTGTTGTGCGATCTCGATTCGGGTGGTGTGCTCATGATGCACCTGCGCATGAGCGGGCGAGTCCTCGTGGTTCCGGTAGCAACGCCACGTCCCGCCCACACCCACGTCGTGATGCACCTCTCGCCGGACCCGAACGGGGACCTCCACGAGATGTGGTTCGTCGATCCGCGTACCTTCGGCGAGGTCGTGGTGTTCGATGCAGCCGACGAGCCGAGCGTGGCCCCGGAGCTTTCCCGGCTCGGCCCCGACCCGCTCGTCGACGGACTGGACGAGGCGGACCTCGCCCGCATCCTGCACGGCAGGCGCGGGAACCTGAAGGCACTGCTTCTCGACCAGCGACGCATCGCGGGGATCGGCAACATCTACGCCGACGAGATCCTGCACCGTGCGCGACTGCGCCACGACCGACTACCGAGCCGACTGGATGCGCCGACTCGGAGACGACTCCTTGCCGCAATCCACAGGGTGCTCAACGCAGCGGTCGAGAAGGGCGGCAGCACGCTCGACGACACGCAGTACGTCGGTGTGGACGGCGATACCGGTTGGTTCCAGACCGAGCACCGCGTGTACGACCGTGCCGGTGAGCGGTGCATCACCTGCCGGAAGGCTCGCATCGTGCGGCGCATCGTGGCGGGGCGTTCGACGTGCTTCTGTCCCGCCTGCCAGCACTGATATCGCGAAGGACTACTGTTTGCGGGGATGTTTCTCAAGTCGCTCACATTGAAGGGGTTCAAGTCGTTCGCCGACTCGACCACCCTCGTGCTGGAGCCGGGCGTAACCGTGGTCGTGGGGCCGAACGGAT
Organism: Ilumatobacteraceae bacterium; assembly: GCA_044344715.1. Taxonomy (GTDB): domain Bacteria; phylum Actinomycetota; class Acidimicrobiia; order Acidimicrobiales; family Ilumatobacteraceae; genus F1-60-MAGs027. Next base: position 1,886 of record JBIJCI010000036.1, read on the forward strand.
CCGGCAAGAGCAACGTCGTCGACGCCATCGCCTGGGTACTCGGCGCGCAGGCACCTTCATCGGTACGAAGCCAGAAGATGGACGATGTCATCTTCGCCGGCACCGCCAAGCGTCCGGCTCTCGGGCGCGCCGAGGTCTCGCTCACGATCGACAATTCCACGGGTCACCTGCCGCTCGAGTTCTCCGAGATCACCGTCACCCGAACGCTCTTCCGTACGGGTGAGAGCGAATACGCGATCAACGGGGTGTCGTGCCGACTGCTCGACGTACAGGAACTGTTGTCGGACGCAGGAGTCGGTCGCCAGCAACATGTCATCGTGAGCCAGGGTCAGATCGATGCGGTGCTGAATGCGCGTCCCGAGGATCGACGGGCGATCATCGAGGAGGCATCCGGCGTACTGAAGCACCGCAAGCGCAAGGAGAAAGCCGAGCGTCGGCTCGACAGCACCGAGGCGAGTCTCATGCGTGCACAGGACCTGTTGCGCGAGGTGCGTCGTCAGTTGAAGCCTCTCGAGCGACAGGCGGACGCCGCCCGTCGCCACGGGGCGCTGCTCGCCGAGTTGCGCACGCTGCGTCTGCACGTGGCGGGTCGCGAGATCGGGGGAATGCAGGCTCGCCTGCAGGCGCTCGCCGAGCAGAAAGCCGCCGGAGAGAAGGCCGAGAACGACGTGCGAGCACGACTGTCGGCACTCGATGCGGCCGTGATGTCGGACGAGGCGGAGCTCTCGGCGCGCGGAGACAGCACGATCAACGACGAGCTCGTTCGGGTGGAGGCCCTCCGGGGTCGGGCCCGAGGCTTGGTACAGGTGCTCACCGAGCGACGCCGCTCGGTCGAGCGGGAACGTGGTCAGGCGATGGATTCGAGCGTGGTCGCCCAGTTGGAGGGCGAGGCTGCGTCCCTACGACACCAGATCGAGGAGGTTGAGCGGGAACTCCGCGACCTCATCGCGCGATCGCCGCAGGGTCGTGCCGCCGCCGAGCTCCTCTCGATGCAGACCCGTACCGCCGGGGCCCAGCGTGCGCTCGACGATGCGGTGAACTCCCACGCCGCAGCTTCCAGTGCGGCCGCAGCCGCGGCGGCGAGGGTGGAGGCGCTGGAGGCCACGATCGATGCACAGGCGCTGAGCGTGCAGACGCTGCGCGAGGTCACCGGAAGCGTCGGCACCCTTCTCGACCTGATCGACATCGATCCGGATTGGCGTGCACCGGTGCAGGCGGCGCTCGGAGAGTCGCTCGCCGCCGTCGTCATCGACGACACCGCGAACGCCCGCACCGCCCTGAATCACCTTCGCTCGACGAAGAACCCGGGTGCCGTCCTGGCGCTCGATGCGCTGGGTGCTGCACCGACCAATCCCGCGCGCGAACTCCGCGACCACGTTCGGGCCCGTGCCGGTGCCCATGAGGCGGCGCTCAACCACCTGCTCGACGTCTTGCTTTCGCGGGTGTCGTACTCCGAATCCTTCGACGCGGCCGTGGATGCCGCCCTCCGCGATCCGTTCGTCGCGACCGTGACGCGCGACGGCGATCGTCTCTCTGCCCTGTCGATGCGCGTCGGTCTCTCGCACGTCAGCGCCGAGTCGCTCGCGAGTGCACAGGTGGCTGCAACCGACACCGCCGCCCGTCTGGTGGCCGCCGAATCGGCGCTCGATGCCGCGCGGACTGGTCTCGTCACTGCACGCACCGACGAGGCTGCCGCGGCCATCCGCGCCGAGGAGGAACGCAGCACGGCCCAGGAACACGACGTTGCCGTCGCCGGTTTGCGCCAACGGGAGAACCTGCTTCGTTCCCGTCTCGACGAGATCGAGGGTCGCCTCGGCAACGATTCCGACGAACGCCGCGATGCCGCCCGCCGAAGTTTGCGCATCGAACGGAAGCTCCAGAAACTCGGCTCGGCCACGAGGGATGCGGAGCATCTCGTCGATGTGCTGAATTCCCGTCAACGAGAGCTGCACGAGGAGCGCGCCAGGCAGAGCACCGAGATGCGGGAGCTCAGCAGGCGGCTCGACGAGGCACGCAAGGAGCGCAGCACGGGGGAGAAGACGCTCGAGGAACGTCGCGAACTCAACCGCCGTGTGGAGCTCGAACAGGGTGAGGTGCGGGTGCGGTTGGAGGCGGCGATCGACACGCTGCGCCGCGAGCTCGAGGTCGAGCCCCGGGTGGCGATCGAAACTGCGGCGCCGGAACTGCCGGAGGGAATCACCCCGGTGCTCAAGGTGCGCGAACTCGAGCGGGAACTTCGGATCATGGGCCCGATCAATCCGTTGGCGCTGGAGGAGTTCGAATCGTTGCAACAGCGCAACACCTTCCTCGAAACCCAGTTGGAGGACGTGAAGAATTCGCGCCGCGAGCTGGTGAAGGTGATCAAGCAGGTGGATCTCGAGATTCAGCAGACGTTCGCCTCGGCGTACGCCGACGTGCGCGACAACTTCGCCAAGCTATTCGCCGGCCTGTTCCCCGGTGGTAACGGCCGGCTTGTGCTCACGATGCCCGACGACCTGCTCAACACCGGAATCGAGGTCGAAGCGAAGCCGGGCGGCAAGAACGTGAAGAAGCTCTCGCTGTTGTCCGGCGGTGAACGCGCGCTGACGGCGCTCGCATTCCTGTTCGCCGTCTTCCGCAGCCGGCCCTCCCCCTTCTACGTCATGGACGAGGTGGAGGCGGCGCTCGACGACGTGAACCTGCACCGGTTCCTCGGACTCATCCACGAGTTCCGTCAGGAGGCCCAGTTGTTGATCGTCAGCCACCAGAAGCGGACGATGGAGGCCGGTGACAGCCTCCTCGGCGTCACCATGCAGCCCGGCGGATCCTCGCGTGTGGTGGTGGAACGAGTGGCCGCCAAGTCGGCGTGAGCGGAGCCTGGGCGTACGTTGCCATTGCGGTGGCGGCAGTCATCGTCGTCGGCACGGTCGTCATCGTTGCCCGGCGGGCCCGCGACGGTGTCACGGCCACCCCGAGCCCCGTAGCCGAGCCGGCAGCGAACGTCGCACCACAACCGGCCTCGCTGCGCGACCGTTTGGCCCGGGCCCGCGGCGTATTCGCATCCGCCACCGGTGGTGTGCTGCGTCGCAACGACATCGATCAGTCGACGTGGGACGAGCTCGAGGAGGCGATGTTGCGCGCCGACCTCGGCGTCAGGGTCACGACCGCCCTACTCGACGGTCTGCGTGACCGGGTGAAGCGTCGCGACATCACCGACCCGCAGGGTCTCGTCAGTGCGCTGCGCAGTGACATGACGGCGCGTCTCACCGGTGCCGACCGTTCGCTCGTCTTCGATTCCTCCCGCGGTACACCGAACATTTGGATGATGGTCGGTGTCAACGGTGCAGGCAAGACCACGAGCCTGGCCAAGATTGCCGCACAACAAATTGCGCTGGGGCGCAGCGTGTTGATGGCGGCCGGCGACACCTTCCGCGCTGCGGCCGGAGAGCAACTCGCCACGTGGGCCGATCGAACAGGTGCGGCGATCGTGCGCGGTGCGGAGGGCGCCGACCCGTCGTCGGTGGTGTTCGACGGAGTGCAGAGCGCGGCCTCCCGCGGAATCGACCTGGTACTCGCCGATACCGCCGGACGACTGCAGACCAACACGAACCTGATGGACGAGTTGCGCAAGGTGCGCCGCGTCGCGGAGAAGGCCGCCGGTGCCGTAACCGAGGTGCTGCTGGTGATCGATGCCACGACCGGACAGAACGGACTCGTCCAGGCCAGGCAATTCGCCGAGGCCACGCAGGTGACCGGCGTGGTATTGACGAAGCTCGACGGTTCGGCCAAGGGTGGCATCGTCTTTGCGATCGAGACCGATCTCGGCATCCCGGTGAAGTTGGTCGGCCTGGGGGAGTCGGTCAACGACCTGGCGCGGTTCGAGCCCGCCGAGTTCGTCGCCGCACTCTTCGACGAGTAGACCGCGGGTAGATTTCCCGTTCTCATGTTCGAGTCACTGAGCGACCGCCTCGGGGCGGTGGTCGGCAAGTTGCGCAATCGCGGTCGGTTGAGCGAGGCCGACGTCGACGAAATCCTCGCCGAGATCCGCACCGCACTACTGGAGGCCGACGTCAACGTCTCGGTGGTGCGCAACGTGCTCGCCCGCATCCGCGAGAAGTCGGTCGGCGAGGCGATGTCCAAGGTGCTCGACCCGGCACAGCAAGTGCTGAAGACCGTCCACGCCGAGCTCATCGCCCTGCTCGGTGGCGAGACGCTGAAGATCACCTACGCCAGTCAGCCACCGACGGTCGTGCTGATGGCGGGTCTGCAGGGCTCGGGCAAGACGACGAGTGCGGCGAAGCTGGCGGCGTGGTTCAAGAAGCAGGGTCGCCAGCCGATGCTCGTCGGTGCCGATTTGCAGCGTCCCGCGGCCGTCGAACAGCTGCGTGTACTCGGTTCGCAAATCGGCGTGCCGGTGTTCAGTGCACCGGGGAATCCGGTCGAGACGGCGCGGCTCGGTCTCGAGGAGGCGCGCCGACTCGGTCACAACGTGGTGATCGTTGATACCGCCGGACGACTGGCCATCGATGCAGAAATGATGGACCAGGTGCGCCGCATCAGCAACGAGGTGCAACCGCGGTACACGTTCCTCGTCGTCGATGCCATGACCGGACAGGATGCCGTTACGGTCGCCGAGGCGTTCAACGCGACGCTCGCAATCGACGGTGTGATCCTCTCCAAACTCGACGGCGATGCCCGCGGCGGCGCGGCACTCTCCGTCAAGGAGGTAATCGGCAAGCCGATCGCCTTCGCCGCTACCGGGGAGAAGATCGACGCATTCGAGCAGTTCCACCCCGACCGAATGGCCGGACGGATCCTCGGAATGGGCGACATGCTCACGCTCATCGAGCAGGCCGAGCAGGTGTTCGAGAAGGAGGAGGCCGAGAAGGCCGCCAAGAAGCTGGTCGACGGACGGTTCACCCTCGACGACTTCCTGGATCAGCTGCAGCAGTTGAAGAAGATGGGCCCGTTGCAGAACGTGCTCGGCATGCTGCCCGGCGTCGGAGCCCAGCTGAAGGGTGCGGAGGTCAGCGACGACCAGGTGAAGCGGACGGAGGCGATCATCCGGTCGATGACCAGGGAGGAGCGCGAGGACCCCACCATCATCAACGGCAGCCGCCGTACCCGGATAGCCAAGGGCAGCGGCACGCAGGTACAGGACGTCAACCGCCTGGTCAAACAGTTCGGTGAGATGCAGAAGATGATGAAGCGGTTTGGCGGTCGTCTGCCGTCCAGATAGCCTCCACGGAGCACTCGGGCGGGTAGCCCGGGGCGTCGTCATCACGTCAGGAGAACCATGTCCGTCAAACTTCGTCTCGCCCGTGTCGGCAAGACCAAGCAGCCGCACTATCGCGTCGTCGCGGCTGACACCAAGAAGGCTCGCAACGGGGAGTTCCTCGAGATCGTCGGAACGTACCGTCCGCTCGAGAACCCGTCCGGATTCGCCGTCGACAACACCAAGGTGCTGCACTGGCTGAGCAAGGGTGCACTGCCCACTGAGCGCGTACGCAAGCTGCTAGAGACCACGGGCCTCTGGGGCGAGTTCATGGCCACCAAGACCCCGAAGAAGAAATAGTCGCCATGGCCGAGGCTGCCGTTGCAACGAAGGTGCTCGATCACATCGTGCGTTCGATCGTCGACAATCCCGACCAGGTTCGCGTCGAGGCAGTCGATGACGACGGCGTCATCATCCTCGAGGTTCGCGTCGCCGACGGCGACCTGGGTCGGGTGATCGGGCGTCGCGGGCGCACCGCACAGAACATCCGGGCCCTGGTTCGTGCCGCCGCAGAGAAGGATGGCGTCGACGTCGACGTCGACTTCTTGGACGACTGACGTCACCCGACGACCGACGCAGTCCGAGTCGGTGCCGAACATGCGCATCGACGTCTTTACCATCTTCCCGTCGCTCGTCGACGACTTCTGTTCGGCGAGCCTGCTCGGTCGCGCCCGTAGCGACCGGCTGCTCGATCTTCGCGTCCACGACATCCGGAGCCATACCAGCGACGCACACCGGACGGTCGACGACGCACCGTTCGGCGGGGGTGCCGGCATGGTGATGCGACCCGAGCCGATCTTCGCCGCGGTGCGCGCCGAACGACCGCAACGACCCCTGCTTCTCCTCTCTCCGGGTGGAAAGCGGTTCGACCAGGCGATGGCGAAGTCGTTCGCCGCATCGGATGGTTTTTCCCTGTTGTGCGGTCGATACGAGGGTGTCGACCACAGGGTCGTGCAGGAGTTGTGCGACGGGGAGGTGTCGATCGGCGACTACGTGCTGGGTGGCGGGGAAGTAGCGGCCTGCGTGATCGTCGAGGCAGTGGCGCGACTGATTCCCGGGGTGATGGGCAACGATCAGTCGGCCACCAACGAGTCGTTCGAGGAATCGTTGCTCGAGGCTCCGCAGTACACGCGTCCCGCCGAGTTCGAGGGTCGCACCGTGCCGGAGGTGTTGCGAAGCGGGGACCACGCCCGCATCGAGCGCTGGCGCAGGGCACAGGCCCTGCATCGCACCATCGCCGCTCGGCCCGACCTGATCGAACGGCGGGGCGGGCTCAGCGACGCCGAAAAGCGTCTGTTGGAAGAGTTCCCGGCACTGCCGTAGCCTGAGGTCTTCCTATGAAACCCACTGACATCGTCGACAAACAGCACCTCCGCACCGACATTCCCGAGCTGCGGCCCGGCGACGAGGTCAAGGTTCACGTCTTGATCAAGGAAGGCGACAAGGAACGCGTGCAGGTGTTCCAGGGCGACATCATCGCCATCGAGGGTTCGGGCATCTCCGAGAGCTATACCGTCCGCAAGAACAGCTACGGCGTCGGCGTCGAGCGCACCTTCCCCAAGCACACGCCGTCGGTCGAGAAGGTCGAGCTCGTCAAGCGCGGCGAGGTCCGACGCGCCAAGCTCGGCTTCCTCCGCGCCCGCACCGGCAAGTCGGCGAAAATCCGCGAGAAGCGCGAAGAATAAGCTCGACTCCGGTTTGCACGCATCCCGCACACACGTGAAGGGTGGTGTTCGATGAACACCGACGATCTCGAACAGTACGAGGCCGAGCGCGAGCTACAACTCGCCAACGAGTACCAGGACGTCGTCGGCATGTTCAAGTTCGCCGTCGAGACCGATCGCCGGTTCTACCTGGCCAACCACGTTGACGTACGGGTCGTATCCGAAGGGCCGCGACCACTGCTGGAGGTGACGCTGACCGACGCATGGGTATGGGACATGTACCGCAAGACGAGGCTGGTGCCGAAGGTGCGCGTGCTGAGCTTCAAGGACCTCAACATCGAGGAACTACCCGCCAGCAACATCTAGCGCGCGCAAACCGGGCCCGCGCCCGATTCGCCGAGGACCTCGTCGCCGATTGGTACGTGCGCAACGGGTACGAGGTCGTCGCCCGCAACTGGCGGTGCCCGCGCGGCGAACTCGACGTGATCGCTTGGCGCAAGGGTGTGCTCGTCGTGTGCGAGGTGAAGGCCCGTCGCAGCGACGACTTCGGTGGAGCATTCGAGGCGGTCACGCCGCGCAAGATGCTCCGCGTACGCCGCGCCACCGCGGCCTTCATCGCCGACATGCGGGCATCGACCGATGTCCGGGAGGTGCGCGAACTCCGCTTCGACGTCGCGGCGGTCACGGGTGGTCGGCTGGAGGTCCGGGAGAACGTCGGCTAGTCGGCACGGCCCCGGGCGCGACGCTCCCAGCAGCCCTTGTGCCAGTGACGACGCAGGTCGGGTGCGTCGTGCGGCACGCACACCAGGTGGCCGACACCGATCGGGATCGTCCGATGACAGCCGGGGCAGACGTACTCCTTGCGCGCCTCGTAGGGCTGCACGCGTCGAACCTCGACGGTGCCGTAGAGCCCGTCCCACATGGAGGGCGTCTTGCGCCGCACGGCCTTGCGCCGTGGTCCGCGTACCCTCCGCCCGGCCGGCTTGGCGGTCACGCGAGGAAGCCCCACACCACCAAGGCCGTGATGATCGTGAATGCACCGACGATCACCACGTAGTCGAGGCGCGACGCCCGGTACTTGCGGTGAGGATCAAAACCCACACTGCAAGTATCGTCGTTGCATGGCCGATCTCGAGGTCACGCACACCGACGGCATCGCCACCGTCACGATCAACCGGCCGCACCGCAAGAACGCCGTCACCGGCGACATGTGGGCCGAGCTTGCCACGACCTTCCGCACGTTGGCCGCCGATTCCGACGTTCGCTGCGTGGTCATCACCGGTGCGGGTGGGGAGTTCTGTTCCGGGGCCGACTTGTCCGCCCGGTCGGCGAGCGGGAAACAGGTGCACCAGTTGGCGGCGATGCGCCACGTCAACGATGCGGCCCTGTCGTTGCACCGTATGCCGCAGCCCACGATCGCCAAGGTGAGGGGTGTGGCGGTCGGCGCAGGCTGCAACCTGGCCTTGGGTTGCGACCTCGTCGTGGCGGGTGAGACCGCTCGCTTCAGCGAGATCTTCGCCAAGCGTGGTCTCTCACTCGACTTCGGGGGCAGCTGGTTGTTGCCCCGCCGCATCGGCCTGCACCGCGCGAAGGAACTGGCGCTGTTCGGTGACATCATCCCGGCCTCCGAAGCCCGCGAACTTGGTCTCGTCAACCGGGTGCTGCCCGAGGCCGAGCTGGATGCATTCGTCGACGCCTGGGCCAGGCGTCTCGCCTCGGGTCCGCCGATTGCGCTCGCCCTCACCAAGCGGATGCTCAACAACGCCATGAACGTGACGATGGAAGAGGCGCTCGACGACGAGGGTGCGGCGCAAACCGTGAACTTCGGAACCAAGGACACCCTCGAGGCGATGGAAGCCTTCGTGCAGAAGCGGGAGCCACGATTCAAGGGCTACTGACCGCCGCCCTCGCCGCGCTGACGCTCGTTGCTCCGATGGTCGACGAGGGTGATGGAACCGACGAGGGGGGCAGCGCCGACGTCGCCGAGTCGCTGATCATCGAGTCGGCGGTCACGACGGTGCCCGCGTCGTGCACCACACCCGCGACGCTGCGCAGCGTGTTCGTCGGTGAAGTCTCGCGGATCGAGGCCAACTTCGTGCTGTACGAGGTGGTCGCCGAGCGGTACGGTTCGGTCGTCGAACTGATCCGCAACGGGGTTCTCACCGTCCGCTACCCGATCGACGACGTTCGGTACCTCATCGAGGGGCAGCGCTTCCTGGTGGGGGCGGTCGCCGCACCCTCCGGTATCCGCGGCGACACCCCGGTGCTCGAGTCGAAGGTGCGTGTGCCGCCCGACATGTTCGGCGGTGACGCGGTCGCTGCAGCGCAGCGGGTGTCGTGTCCGGACTATGAGGATCCCGTTCGCACGCTGCTCGTCAACGGTGATTCGATCGATACGGGCGTCATTCAGCCGCTCGTCGCCGATCGCAGGGGATTGCTCGGATCGTTGTTGATCGCAGTCGGTGTCGGGTTGGGACTGCTCTTCTTGCTGGTTGCGACGAAGGTGCTCGTGACCGGCGCTATCCGCGGAATGCGGAAGTAGCCAACGAACGCATCTCGCCGACTGCGTGGTCGAGGCCCGCATTGTCCCTGAACAACGCACTGCCGGCAACGAGCACGTTGGCGCCGGCGGCTGCGGCACCGGCGACCGTGGCGGGAGAGATGCCGCCGTCCACCTCGAGATCGACGGTGTCGTCGAGCCCGGCCCTGGAGATCATGTCGCGTACCGCGCGAATCTTCGGCTCCATCGAGGCGATGTACGACTGGCCACCGAAGCCCGGGTTCACCGTCATCACCAACACGAGATCCACCAGGTCGAGCACGTGCGTGATCTCGTCGGTCGGGGTTGACGGGTTGAGTGCCACGGCCGCGGTCGCCCCCAGCTCGCGGATGTTCCCGAGCGTGCGGTGCAGATGCTCGCAGGCTTCCACGTGCACGATGAGGCGCTGGCAACCGGCCTCCACGTAGCGCTTGGCCATCACATCGGGCGTGAGCACCATGAGATGGGCCTCGTACGGCTTCTTCGTCAGGTGCCGGGTGGAGGCGATGACATCGGGGCCGAAGGTGAGGTTGGGCACGAACTGCCCGTCCATGACGTCCCATTGGATGAGGTCGACACCTGCGGCGTCGAGCGCGGTGATCGCTTCGCCGAGTTTGGAGAAGTCGACGGGTAGTACCGACGGGGCGATTTGCACGGGTCGCATGCGAATCCAAGCCTAGGGTCGATGGCTGTGACGAGCGCCGATTCACCCGCGCGAGTCGGCACCTCCCGGCGATTGCATATCGAGCGACTGGTCGCCGGTGGTGACGGGATGGCACGCGACGACGACGGTCGCATCGTGTTCGTCGAAGGTGTCGTGGCGGGTGAGGACGTCGACGCGGAGTTCGTCGAGGTGAAGCGGGACTTCGCACGGGCCCGACTCGTCGCCGTCGCCGCACCGGCGAGCACGAGGGTGGAGCCTGCCTGCCGGCACGTTGCCGATGGCTGCGGCGGTTGCGACTGGCAGCACCTGGCCGCGCCGGCACAACACGATGCGAAGGTGGAGATCGTGCGGGAGGCATTTGCACGGACCGCACGGCTACCCGACGCGCCGATCCGTCGCGGCGGCAGCGTCGGGCACGGGGCGTTGCGCACCACGGTGCGGATGGCCGTGACGGCGTCAGGGCGACTGGGATTCCGTCGGGCGGCATCGCATGACGTCGTCGATATCGAATCGTGCCTCGTGATGCACCCGCGGCTCGCCGAACTCGTGGACGGCGTCGGGGTGCGCGGTGGGGGTGAGGTCTCGCTACGGTGCGGGGATACGACCGGCGAGCGAGCCGTGTGGTCGCACGACCGCGCCCGGCTGCTCGGACTTCCCGACGACGTCGCAACTGGGGCCCGGGCAATCGTCCACGAGGATGTTGCCGGCGTGCGATTGCGGGTATCGATGGAGTCGTTCTTCCAAGCCTCCCGGCAGGCCGCCGAGATGTTGGTGGATTCCGTCGCTCGTGCGTCCGAGGGTGCGCTCGACGGGGCGGACGGCCCGGTCATCGATGCGTACGGAGGCGTCGGGTTGTTCGCTGCGACGGTGGTGCCGGTCGGGGTTCCGTGCATCGTCGTGGAGTCGAGCGAATCGGCCTGCGAGGACGCCCAGGTCAACCTCCGTGGACACGGCGCCCGCGTGGAACGGGCCCGGTTCGAACACTGGTCAGCCCGGCAGGCGGGGCTCGTCATCGCCGATCCCGCGCGGAGCGGTCTCGGTAAACACGGTGCATCGGTCGTCGTGGAAACCGATGCACCTCGGGTGGTGTTGGTGTCGTGCGACGCCGTTGCTGCCGCCCGCGATGCACGGCTGCTCGTGGATGCCGGCTACGCGATCAGCGACGTGGAGGTGCTCGATCTCTTCCCGCACACCCACCACGTCGAAGTGGTGACGCGCTTCGACCGGCCGTAACATCGGAACGTGGCCGAACGAAGCGGCGATCGTTCCGCGCACTTCCCGCGTATCGAGAAGAAGCACGGCAAGCCGGTTGCGTATTGGTTGAAGCAACTGGCGGCGTTGAGCAGCGACAGGTACCAGGACCAGATCGACCATCTCCGTGGGCGCCACGAATTCAGTCGCGAACATGCGAATGCAGTCGTCATGACCTTCCGCGGCTCAGCGTCGTCGAAACGTCACGCCGGGCCCGACGACTACCTCGGGAAGCTGAGCCCGCTCGCGGGAAGGACCGTTCGGGCGATCTTCCGTGCCGTGCAAGCCAGGCACAAGGGACTCGATCTGGTGATGGCATGGAATCAACCCATGCTGCGAAGCGGTACCGCTTACGTTCTCGGTGTTTCGGTGTCGAAGAACCACATCACGATCAACCCGTTCAGCAAGGCGGTGATGGACGAGTTCCGACCTGCGCTTGCGAAGTACGACCCGCTGAAGCACACGTTCAAGGTGCCGCTCGACTGGAAGGTCGACGCCGTGCTCCTGGCGAAGTTGGCGAGGGCGCGCCTCGCCGAAATCACCGGCTAGCAGCAGTCGGCAACGCGCCTCGTCAAGGTAACGTCCTGCCGCGCCGGTGCGGACATCGTGTCGGCGTCGGCGATCACCGTGTACACCTCGAAGGGGTGGTCGCCGCCCTGGATCCAGAACTTGTCCTGCACCGAGTAGCAACACGTGGTTTCGCCCTCGACGTGAACCGGTAACCCGACTTGTGTCGCGCGTTCGTGTTCTGCGCGTACTTCATCCACCGACTGCATCTCGACTCCCAGGTGATTGATGGAGTCCTCCGCGCCCGGATTCTCCAAAAGTACCAACTTGAGCGGGGGATCGGCGATTGCAAAGTTCGCGTATCCGGGGCGCACCTTTGCCGGGCCTACACCGAAGACCTTGGTGTAGTGAGCGATGGCGCTTCCGAGGTCGTCGACGTTCAGGGCGAGCTGCAAGCGGGACATGACCTCACCGTAATGGGTACTGTGCGGGACACCCGTCGGGGAATCGGCTCTTTCGTGACGTACGTACTGGTGCCCCCCCTCGGATTCGAACCGAGGACCTGCGGATTAAGAGTCCGTTGCTCTAACCAACTGAGCTAGAGGGGCAACTTCGTTGCTATTGCAGCGGCTTAGCCTAACTCGCGGGCACGACGCGACGCCGGGCGATTTGGGGTGGACGACGGGGCTCGAACCCGCGACCTCTAGGACCACAACCTAGCGCTCTAGCCAACTGAGCTACGCCCACCGTGGGCACTCCATTCTGCCACGGGTATCCTGTAGCTCAACACCATCGTTTGGAGCTGATAACCATGCCAGCGGCTGACAAGACGCTGACGCAATCCCTCGTAACTCGGGCGAAGGAAATCACCGCCCGCGAACTACAGGTGTATGCCGAACGCACGAAGGGCTCGCAAGCGGCCAATGCCCGGGCCCGCAGGTCGTTGCCGTTGGGCGTACCGTCCAGTTTTCAGGACTACGACCCGTATCCGATCGTGCTCGCCCGCGCCCAGGAGTACTGGTCGGTCGACGTCGACGGCAACCGTTACGTCGACTACAACATGGGCTTCGGGGCCCTCTTCGCCGGTCATATGCACCCCGCGGTGCGCGGTGCCGTATCCACCCAGCTCGATGACGGAACGCTCTTCGTTACACCGTGCCCGAGCAACGCCGAGGTGGCCGAATTGCTGACCGCCCGGTATGGCTTTCCGCTCTGGCGCTTCACCAATTCGGGTACCGAGGCAACCATGGACGCCCTGCGCGTGGCACGGGCAGCGACCGGCCGGGAGAAGATCGTGAAGGTCGAGGGTGGCTACCACGGTCACCATGACGAGGTCATGGTCTCGATGAAGCCGTCCCTCGAGAGTGCGGGCCCGCCGGATGCGCCGAAATCCGTCGCATCATCGGCCGGAATCACGCGGGGAGTGGTCGGCGACACCATCGTCGTGCCGTACAACGACCCCGAGGCGCTCGAGCGGGCGTTGCGCGGGGGAGACGTGGCGGCATTCATCGTCGAGCCGGTCATGCAGAACATCGGTATCTGCCTGCCGCAGCCCGGTTATCTCCAGGCGGTCCGCGAGATTACGAGTAGGTACGGCACGCTCCTCGTCTTCGACGAAGTGAAGACCGGCATCACCGCTGGTTGGTCTGGTGCGGCGGGCGCACTCGGCGTGGAACCCGATCTCGTTGCGCTCGCAAAGTCGATCGGTGGCGGCTTGCCCCTCGGTGCCTTCGGTGGCAAGCGCGAGTACATGGACGAGATCACCAATCGTCGAGTGGTGCACCTCGGCACCTACAACGGCAATCCGCTGTGCATGGCGGCCGCACGGGCGGTGCTCGCCGATGTGTGCACGCCGGAAATGACGCTGGAAGTCATCGATCGCAACCATCGTCTCGTCGAGGCGTGCCGATCGGTCGTCGATCAGCATGGTCTGCCGGCCAACGTCGTCGAATTCGGCGCGAAGGGTTGTGTGACCTGGTCGCCCGAGCCCATCCGCAACTACCGCGACTACAAGGCCACCGACTTCGACCTGGCGTTCGCCCAGTGGATGCACGGAATAAACCGCGGCATCCTGCTGCCGCCCGGTTTGGACGAACAGTGGCTGATTTCCGTCATGCACACCGACGAAGCAGCCATGACGTATGCCGGCGTGTTCGCCGACTTCGTCGAAGAACTCGTTCGTTGACGAGCGGTTCGTGCCGTCGACTGAATCGCCATCGCTCGGAGCGATGCTCCGGCGGGGGCTGTTTCGTCGCTGTCCGCACTGTGGCGACCGGCGTGCGTTCTTCGTGAAGTGGTTCGTGCGTCGTGAGCGTTGCGCAGGTTGCGGACTGCGGTGGGAGCGCAACTACGAGGGCTTCATGCTCGGCGCGATGGCGATCAGTTTCATCACCACTGGCGGCTCGTTGCTCTTCACGATGCTTGTCGGCGTGGTCGTCACGTATCCGGACGTACCGCTCGTTCCCGTCCTCGGTTCGACGGTCGGAGTCACGATGCTGGTAGGCGTCCTCGGTTACCCGATCTCGTACACGCTGTGGCAGGCGATCGATCTCTACCTCCGTCCGATTGCCGAGGACGACGGTGAGGGGCACGCCCGCTCGATCATCTCGTAGTCGGCGACGAGGTACGTTCGTCATCCAGTGTCGACGAGTCGGGACGGTAGTTTCGTTCGATGATGCCCGACGAAACGTTCAAAAGAGTGCTCGGATTGCCGCACGTGACGATGAGCGGCGTCGCCGTCATCATCGGGGCCGGAATCTTCGTACTCCTGGGTCCGGCCACCAACGAGGCGGGTGGTGCGGTCTGGTTGTCGTTCGTCGTGGCCGGCGTTCTCTCGGCACTCACGGCCTTCAGCTACATGGAGTTGGCATCGATGTTCCCGAAG
>JBIJCI010000078.1:0-3856 GCA_044344715.1 Ilumatobacteraceae bacterium
ACCGTCGGTTGGTCGATGACCGCGGCCCTCGTGGTGGCGGCCGCCACCGTCGCACTCGGGTTCGGGCGGTACGTCAACGAGTTCCTCGCGATCGACGAGCGTGTTGCCGCCGCATTGCTCCTCGTGGTGCTGGCTGGGGTGTCGTACCTCGGAATGGAGCGCGCTGCGTGGTTGGTGATCGCGCTCGGTCTCGTCGAGATCGGATCCCTCGTGGTGGTGATCGTCATCGGAGTCCCTTCGATCGGTGATCACGACCTCCTCGGTGGATCCTTCGGTGGCGTGCTGAGTGCCGCAGGACTCGTCTTCTTCGCCTTCATCGGATTCGACGAGGTCATCACCCTGGCCGAGGAGACGCGCAACCCCACACGGACGGTTCCCCGCGCGTTGTTGCTGGCGCTCGGGATCTCGACGCTGCTCTATGTCGGGGTTGCGGTGTCGGCGGTGAGCGTGCTCGGCTCGGATGCTCTCGCTATCGCGGAGCGGCCGCTGGCCGCCGTAGGTCAACGGGTACTCGGTGGTTGGGCGGGCAGTGCGCTGTCCGCCGCGGCGATGGTGAGTACGGGTACCACGGTGCTGCTCGTCCTCACCGCCGCATCCCGCATGTTGTACGGAATGGCGGGGTCGGACGACCTGCCGCGCTTCCTCGCCGTGGTCAGGTTCAAACGGGTTCCGATGAATGCCTTGATCGTGTCGTTGGTTGCGGCCCTCTTCTTGCTGCTCCTCGGCGACCTCAAGACCTTGGCTTCGGCCACCGATGCGCTCATCTACCTCACGTTCCTGGTGGTCAACGCAGCAGTGGTCGGATTGCGTCGCACGATGCCCGAACGTGAACGCCCGTTCCGGATTCGAGGATCCATCGGCTGGATTCCCGTTCTCCCGATTGCAGCATTCTTCGTGGTGCTGGTCGTGGCCCGCGAGCTCCAGACATCTTCATTCTGGATGGTCGGCGTCATCGTCGCGACCGGACTTGCGGTGCACGCACTCCACCGCGTGACGTCGAGCTAGTGAAGGGCGGGCGGATCAGCTCGGCGCAAGGCCCGCAAGTTCGCCGCCATCGGCAACGAACTCCGATCCCGTCGAGAAGCTCGACTCGTCGCTGGCCAGGAACACCACGAGATTCGCGATTTCCTGCGGTCGACCGACGCGCTTCATCGCCGTCTGCCTCTTTGCGTTCTCATGACCGTCGAGCATCGGCGTATCGGTCGGTCCCGGGTGGACGGAGTTGCACCGGATCTTCATCGCGGCGAGATCGAGCGCAACCGACTTCGTCAGACCGCGCAAGCCGAACTTGGCCGCACTGTACGCGGTGAGACTCCGGTATCCGCGCATTCCTGCGGTGGAGGAGATGTTGATGATCGATGCGGGTGCATACTTCTTCAGCGCCTCGACCGACGCCTTGATTCCGTTGTAGGCACCGGTCAAATCGACCGCCAGCGTGTGGTCCCAGTTCTCCGGGTCGTTCTTGTCGATCGGGGCGAAGTTCACGATCCCGGCATTGTTGACGAGAACGTTCAACTTCCCGAATGTGCGAACGGTCTCCTGAACCGCGGCCTTCCAGTCGTCCCTGTGCGTGACGTCGAGCCGCCGGTAGGCGGCACGCTCGCCGAGCCTACGAGCCAACTGGTTCCCGTCGTCGTCGCGGACGTCGGTGATCATCACGCTCGCTCCCTGTTCGATCATTGCCGTGGCGAAGCTCGCACCCATTCCGCGGGCAGCGCCGGTGATGAGTGCAACCTTGCCGTGGAGTCGTAGTCCGTTCGGATGTGCCTCGGGGAGCTTCGATGACCCTGTCGCCTTGGCGGCCGGCTTCGTCGTGACCTTCGTGGGCATGGCGGTTGTCTCCTTGTGTAGGTGGGTGGCCAACGGTGGGGGTGTCAGGGCAGCATGATGCTCGACGGCACGATCACCCGGCTCACGCCGTGGATCACGCCGTTGGTGGCGATGACATCACCCATGGTCACCCGCGACCCGCTGATCGCGATTCCCGACGTGCGAACGACGACGTTCAGTGTGGTTCCATCGAGTGCGGTGTAACTCGTCGTCTCGAGGTCGTCGGCTCGAAGCGAACCGGACACGACGTGGTGCAACAACACCTGGCGAAGCATCGCGACATTGGCCGGGTCGAGCAGGTAGTCGAGCGTCGGCTTCGGCAGGGCGAGGAACGCCGAGTTACGCGGTGCGAACAGCGTGAACGGTCCCGGCGCCACCAGGGCCGTGTCGAGTCCGGCCTGCTTCAGGGCGCCAGCGAGCAGCGAGTACTTCGGCATCGCCTCGACGATCGCACCGATCGTGGTCGCGCCGTTGATGCGACGCCAGACGTTGCGACCCCGCTCGGGTGAGCACACGAACTTGGAGTTGTTTGCACGGATGAGCGCACCGGGGTTGTCGCACTTCTGCTGGTTGAGTGGCGATGCGTTCGCAATCGCCGGGCTCGCGAGGAGGAGTGCAGTGGTCATGATGATTGCCTTGGTTTTGGTTTTTGTCATGGCGACATGATGGCGAGTGCCCCGCTTGATGCGTCGCGATTTTGTCGTGATCGGTACCGGTGTCTCCCGAATCAAGACACCGGTACCGGAGCCGCAACGTGGTGTCACGGCACTATACGTCCCCATGTTCCGTGACCGAACCGATGCAGGAAGGAAACTGGCGCTGCGCCTCGAGCACGTTGCCGGACCAGAAACGATCGTCCTCGGGCTACCCCGGGGCGGGGTGCCGGTCGCATTCGAAGTGGCGAGAACCTTGCACACGCCACTCGACGTGTTGATCGTTCGGAAACTCGGTGTGCCGTGGCATCCGGAGCTTGCATTCGGAGCGGTCGGCGAGGGCGGCGTCCGGGTGCTCAACGACGAGGTGATTCGTAGCACCGGTATCGCCGCCGACCACGTCGCTGCATCCGAGGCACGCGAGCAACGCGAAGTACAGGACCGTATCGAGCGCTTCCGGCGGTCCGCACGGCGGGAGTCGTTGCACGGTCGCACTGCGGTGATCGTCGATGATGGAATCGCAACGGGTGCCACCGCGAAGGCGGCGTGCAACGTCGCCAGATTGCAGGGTGCCAAACACGTGGTTCTCGCGGTGCCACTAGCCCCGAAGAATTGGGCCATCGAAAACTCGGACATCGCCGACGAGATCGTCGTGTACGACGAGTCGCTGGATCTGGGCTCGGTCGGGGCCTACTACGAGCACTTCTCGCAGGTCGACGACGAAACGGTCGAGGAGCTGCTCCGGGAAGCCCGCGAGGCGACGTTCTCCGGAGAGGTGCGGATTCCGGCGAGTGAGACCGAATGGATGGAGGGCCGCCTCGAGGTGCCGTTCGGCGCACGGGGAATGGTGGTGTTCAGCCACGGTTCGGGGAGCAGTCGGTTGAGTCCACGCAACCAGAACGTCGCTGCGCGGCTCAATTCGGCTGGCTTCGCAACGTTGCTCCTCGACTTGTTGACACCGGCCGAGAGCGACGATCGTGATCGAAGGTTCGACCTGGAGCTGCTCTCGCGTCGTCTCGGTGCCACGATTCCGTGGCTCCGTTCCCAGCCACGACTCAGGAATCTACCGATCGGGCTCTTCGGTGCCAGCACCGGTGTCGCGGCTGCGATCGTTACCGCAACCCGTGGTGAGGGGCTGATCCGGGCGATCGTCTCGAGGGGAGGGCGGCCCGACCTTGCGCTCGGGCATCTCGAGCGACTGCGCACACCGACACTCTTCATCGTGGGTAGCGAAGATGAGGACGTCCTGGAACTGAACCGTGAAGCCATTGCCAGGATCGGAGGGCCGTACTCGCTGAGCGTCGTGCACGGGGCCTCGCACCTCTTCGAGGAACCCGGGGCGCTCGATGCGGTCGTCGATCGGGCGGTGGCCT
>JBIJCI010000028.1:0-20234 GCA_044344715.1 Ilumatobacteraceae bacterium
GTGGGGGTCGCGGCCCCTCCACACCCCGGTCCGGAGTGCCGCTTACTTTCGCCTGATGGGCACGTGATGCTTGTCGGCATCCTCTCCGTTAAGCGGCACCCGAACCTCGAGGATCCCGTCCTCGTACTCCGCGGTGACATCCTTCTCGGAAGCAGCGTGGGGGAGCGTGATGATCCTCGTGAACGAACCGTACGAGAACTCGGTGCGATGGTGCTTCCTCTTCTCGTCCTTCTTGCGTTGGTGACGGCGGATGTCCAGCCGGAGAACTGCATCGTTCACCGTGAGGTCGATGTCCTCGTCGGGATCGATTCCGGGAGCCTCCGCGCGGATCACGTACGTGCCGTCATCCTGGAACTCCTCGACGCGGATGTTCGTCGCGGTTGCAAGGTCGTCCCAGGCAGGCGGCCACCAGAACGGTCGTTCACGCAACCAGTTCGAGAGGTTCCATTCCAGTGGCGAAGTTTGGATCAATGACATGTTCGATTCCTTTCTTGGTGCGTCAGTCGAACGCATGAGTCGCACGGTACAGCACGAAGGACACCGTCAGCGATGAACGAACGTCACGTCTCGCGAACGAAGGTACCGCGGCACCGTTTCGGGTACTGACGTTCGTACTCAACTCGTGCTCAACGCGCAAGTCCGGCGAGTGCACTGCTTATCGTGACGCGCACTTATCAACGACTACTTGGGAGAGGTGGTTCACATGGTTTCCGTCGGAGTATGCGAACAACATGAAATGGTTCGCGAAGCGCTCGTGAAGGCGATTGCGCCGTTGAAGGGGGTGACTGTCCTCGTTGCGGAGCACGACGGAGAATCATTCGTCCGTGCGGTCCAGCAGCATCGCCCGCAAGTGATGGTGGTCGACGTTACGAACCCGACCGGTTCCGGAATCGACATCGCGCGGAGGGCCAAGGCGGTGCACGGATCGGGCAAGGTAGTGACCCTCGTCGACGAGGAGAACGACGCTTCACTCGTCAATAGTTACGAGTTGGGTGCGAGTGCCATCGTCAGCAAGAAGCGCCCGGTGAGGGACCTCCACCAGGCGGTGCTCGACGTGGCATCGAACGTGAACACGATCAATCCGGTCGCCGTTCGTAACGCCAAGCGCCGACTGGAGGAGAACGGTCACATGGCCCTCTCCCGAATCGATGCCACCGACCGAAAGATGCTCGAGTTGCTTACGCGCGGCTACACCGACCGCCAGATTGCAGGCGAGGTGTACCTCTCGCTGCAGACGGTACGCAACCGAATGTCGCGCCTGCTGCAGAGGTTCCGTCTGGACAACCGGACACAGCTCGCCCTGCACGTTGAACGACTCCACCTCTTCGGCGGAAACGGTGCGATACCGATGCCCGTTGCGGTCGCGTCCACCGCCCAATAACCGATCCTGAACCCCATCAACACGACAGAAAGGAATGACATCACATGAGTGATATCCCAACCAACATCGGCGACCGGCGAAGGCCGCCGCGCCGCTGGTCGATCGGTCTGACCATCGCGGCCATCGTGGCAATCGGTGCGTTCATCTTCGCATCGTCGAGTAGCGCCGACCCGGTGTACGACCCCAACAAGGTGGTGCCGAACGCTGCCGGCATGAGCGCGGACTACGACGGCAACTCGAACGAAGACTGCAGGACCGGGGCGTTCCTCGCACAGGACCAGGATCTCTGGCACTTCGTCGTCGCGCCGGACAACGTGAGCAATGGCGGGTCGTACAAGCTCACCGCCGACATCACCGCCGTGATCATCAAGTGGGTGGGCGACGGACTCGTTCGCTATACGGGCACCGACGACTACGACCAGGGAAACGCCGGCCCGAACCTCTTCTGGGCCTACACCGAACCGGGTCGAACCATCGAGCAGGCGTGGCTGGAGTACACGGTCATCCGCGACGACGGGCAACCCGCAGCCGAGACGTTCCTTGGTTCGCCGCACAACCTGTCCCATGCGTGCGCGGCGGACGGTGGCGGAA
Organism: Ilumatobacteraceae bacterium; assembly: GCA_044344715.1. Taxonomy (GTDB): domain Bacteria; phylum Actinomycetota; class Acidimicrobiia; order Acidimicrobiales; family Ilumatobacteraceae; genus F1-60-MAGs027. The sequence goes on from JBIJCI010000028.1 coordinate 1,973, forward strand.
ACGAACCACCGACCATCGTCATCGACTCGGAGACCCACTACGACATGCTGTACGACCTGGTCTACGACTGGAACATCGACAAGTCGGTGGACCCGAGCGGTTTGGTCGCCAGCGGCAATGATCCGTACATCCTGAACTACTCCGTCACCGCGACCAGGGTCGAACCGGGCGTGCCGGGCAACTATCGAATCATCGACGGGTCGATGGTCTCGAAGGGCACGGCAGCCGTGACGAATGCGGGGATCGGCGACATCGTCGTCACCTCGCCCAACGCCGACTGCATCGTGACCGAGGACGCCAACCCGGCGGACGACAACTACCTCTGGCAGTGCGTCTACATCGTCGAGCCCCCGGTCACGTCGGCTTCCGGCATCAGCGGTACCAGCGCGTCGATTTCGGGAACCGTCACCACAGATGCGGGCACCGACACCGACACGGAAATCCTCCCGTGGCTCGCCCCGGACACGTTGACGCTTGCCGGCGTCATCCACGCAACCGCCTACATCAAGGACGGCGACCGCCGAACGGAAGCGTCGTCAGGTCCGCTCAGCCTGACCTACACGATCGAATGGCTGCCGACGCAGTGTCCGGACCGACGTATCAACGTCGCGGAGTTGTTCGACGGTGTGACCGACGAGCCGCTCGGCATCGACGACACGCTCACCATCTCGGGCTGCCCTCCCGTTCCCGGTCGGACGATCGGCTACTGGGGCAACAATGCCGGGGCCCCGCAGGTGGTGGCTGCATTCCCGACCCTGAGGGTGCAGTACCCCGCGCTCGCGGCGATACCGATCACCAATGAGGCGAGCGTGCGCAACTACCTCCGGAACGCCAACTGCCGCGGCGAATGCACGACGATGTTCCTCGCCCAGGCGCTCGGCACGGCGATGAACGCCAACGGTGGCTCGTTCGGCGACCAGTCGGTGTACTTCGCCGGTGAGTGCCGGACCGTCGATGTATGGCTGGATCTCGCCCTGCGGACCGCGATACCGATCGATCGTGAAACCCGCATCGCGTTCAAGTCGCTCTTCGACGACCTGAACAACACGCGTGCCGCTCGCTGCGCGTCGGTGAGCTGACGTGCGGGTCGTACTACCCCCGGTGAACCCTCGGCCCCGCCGCATCGCGGTGGCGGCCGAGGCGCTCGCCTACCTGGGTGGTGCGCTCGGCGTACTGGGGCTGGTACTGCTCGCCATCGAATCGTGGGATGACTTCAGTCTCTTCACCAGGCTCGCCCTCGCCGGACTCACCGCCGGGGTACTCGCCTTCGGCGGTCTGGTGTTGAGCGACGATCGAGAGCCGTCGGCGGTCCGACTCCGGCAGTTCATGTGGCTGGGGGCTTCGGCCGCCGTCGGTGTGGTCGCCTGGGTCGTCGGCGTGGAGTGGCTGGATGCCGCCTCGGATCCGCGCCGCGTGCTCGTCGTGTCACTGGCAGTCGCTGCCTCCAGCGGATTGTTCTGGTGGTGGCGAACCGGTGTGGTCCAACACGTGGTCGGGCTCGCGGCAGCGGTGACAGCCGTCGGTGCGGCATCGCACGAACTCTGGGACTTGGGCGTAGCGGGTGCGGCGATCTGGGTCGCCGGGACGTTCTGCCTCGTGGTCGCACTCACCCTCGAGTCCCCGGGCAACTGGTTGACCGGCACGATCGGTGGAACCGCCGCCGTCGTCGGCTCGTTGTACGCCGCACAGGAATGGCCCGGACCCGCACTGCTCGTGGCGGCCGCGACGGCGGCATCGCTGCTCCTACTCGCGGCGATGTTCGTCGGACGCAACGAAGCCCCGTTGCAGGTCGGGCTCACCGTCGTGGGAATCGTGGGACTCGTCCAGAGCGTTCCGCCTGCCGTTGCTCACTTTGCCGATCAGGCGGGGGTGAACACGGGCCTCGTCATCAGCATCATCGGAGCGCTTCTCGTGCTGGCGGGATTCTCCGACCTCTCGATCGGAGGTGCCGCAACTACGGCGATCGGCGCAATCGCGGCTCTCGCCGGTGCCGCGGTCACCGGTGTTGAGTCCGCCGACTTCGCCACGGTGTACGGCTCGGCGCTCGCGGTGCTACTCGTTGCCGCCGGCACGACCCCGGGGCACATCGCGGTCTCGGTCGTCGGTCTGGCTGGCCTGGTCGGATTCGTGCCCTGGGGTATCGCCCGATTCTTCCCCGGGGAGACCCGCGCGCCGTTCATCGTGCTCGTGGTCGGGCTGCTCGTTGCCGGCTCGGGAATGATCCTGCGCTGGATCTCGCGCCGCGGCGTACGCCGGTTCTCCGTGGTCTCGCACCGGGCATCGGGGATGTGACGTGCTGCTCGAACGACTCTTCGGACGCATGCTGATCATTGCCCGCACCGACGGTATGCGGCCCGGAATCTTCGCCGGCGATGTGGTGGTCGTTCGGGTGCCACGGCTCGGTCATCGTCGGTATTCGATCGGTGACATCGTGGCATTCCGCAACGAGCCCGGTGCACGGGTCGTGGTGCAGCGCATCAATGCCGTCGTCGAGCACCCGGGTGCAGGGCTGGGGTACCTCGCCCACGAAGACGGCGTCGTGGACGACAGGTGCTCGTCCATCCGACCGAATCAAATCGTCGGGCGTGTCGAGGCGCGTCACACGAACCTCGGTCGCGTGTGGAGGCAGGCGCGTGATTGTCGCTCAAGCCGGGCCCTCTCGCGCATGGCACCTGCCCCGAATCCGCGGCGAACGGCGGCTCAGCGGGGCATTCGGAGATGAGTTCGGGCTCGTCGTGGTCGGGATGGCGGTTGGGGAACGCTCGGTCGTTCTCCAACATCCCCCTCGTCATTCCGACTGCGGCGGGCCTTCAGGTGGTGCAAGGCCCGTACGCGTTGGTCCGGGACGGTTCGGTGCATCGTGCGTCTTGAATTCTGGGGGGCCAATGGCACGGTTACCGGCTCGCGAACGCTCGTCGAGTCCGCAGGGACTCGGCTCGTCGTTGATTGCGGACTCTTCCAGGGCGACGCGGAAATCCGGGCGAGGAATCGTCAGCCTTTTCCGTTCGAAGCGACCTCGATCGATGCGGTGATCCTGACCCATGCCCACGTCGACCACTGTGGTGGCTTGCCGCTGCTGGTCCGCAGGGGATTCCGTGGCCCGGTGTGGTGTACTCCGGGTACCGCCGAACTGTGCGAGCTCGTGCTCACCGACTCCGCCCACCTCGAGGAGGAAGAGGCGGCGTACGCGAACCTTCACCACACGTCCCGACACGATCCGGCCGAGCCGCTCTTCACTGCTCGTGACGCACGGGATGCCCTCGAATTGTTGAGGCCGGTTCCATTCATGCAAACACGAACCATCGTCGGCGACGTGAAGTTGACGTTCCACCAGGCCGGACACATCATCGGTGCCTCCACGGTGCAGTTGGCCGATCACGAGGTACGCGTCACGTTCAGTGGTGACGTCGGTCGTCCGCAGGGGCGTGTGATGAAGGCACCTGCACCACTGCAACCCACCGACGTGCTCGTACTGGAATCCACGTACGGGGACAGGGTGCACCCCGTCGACGATTCCCGAGAAACCCTGAGACGTCTCGCGGTGGAGACGATCTCACGCAACGGCACGCTGTTGATTCCGTCGTTCGCGATCGGTCGCGCACAGGAGATCCTCTCCCTGCTCGCCGAGTTGAGAACTTCCGGTGACATCCAGGACGTTCCCGTTTACGTGAACAGCCCGATGGCGATCGACGCCACCGATCTCTTCCTCAAGTACGGCGACGAACACCGGCTCACCGCCGGTCAGTGCCGTCGGATGTCCCAACACGTACGTTTCGTGCGCACCGTCGATGCATCGAAGGCCCTCACCCACGACGACACTCCCAAAATCGTCATTTCGGCGAGCGGAATGGCCACTGGTGGGCGGGTGTTGCGACACCTCGCCCAGCTGGCTCCGAACCCGCGCAATACCCTGCTCTTCGTCGGATATCAGGCGCTCGGAACGCGCGGTCGGGCGATCACCTCGGGGGCGTCGCACGTGCGGATCTTCGGGGTCGACGTCCCGATTCGGGCGAGGGTCGAGCACATGCAGACGCTGTCTGCGCATGCGGACGCCGATGAGTTGCTCGCGTGGGCAGCCGGCACATCGAACGCCCCGGCATGCACGTACCTGAATCACGGTGAGCTCGACGCATCGACGTCGCTTCAACAACTGATGGAACAGCGACTCGGTTGGCAGGTGCGAATCCCCGCGTACGGCGACCGGGTGGAAACCACCGACGTGGTGAGGGCCGTACGCGGAGTGGGTAGTCGCGCGTGAGCGAAGCTGACCGGACGATGCACACGAGGGGATCCTCTTTGCCGCGGGCGCTTGACGTCGTGGTGCTCACGCAGCGCGAAGCCCGAATCTGGCGGGGACTACCCAATCGCGATACGCAGCACTCCGACCCCACCACCCCGGAGCTGGTGCCCGCCCCCGACCCGCACCGTGCGCATCACCACGTACGGACCGGGCAGGCGCACCACATGCACCATCGTGACCCCGACGACCCGAGGTACTTCGATTCGGTGGCCGCCCAGGTGCGCGATGCCGAGCGGATCCTGATCGTCGGTCATTCGCACGGCAGATCGAACATGGCGCAGGGTTTCCTCGCACACGCACGGCTGCGCCATCCGGAGATTGCCGCGCGGGTGATCGGTGAGATGAGTGCGAACATTCCCGCCCTCACCGATCCCGAGATTCTCGAGTTGGCACGGCAGTGGTACGCCCGATACTGCCAACGGGAACGTGCGTGACCATCGACCCCGGTGTCGGCTCACGGGTGGTGGTCGAGGTTCGTCGGGCCACGAAGCGGTACGGACGCGACGTCGGGATCCAGGACGTGACCTTCGACGTACGGAGTGGCGAAGTCCTGGGTCTGCTCGGCCCGAACGGCTCGGGAAAGACCACGTTGCTTCGCTTGATGCTGGGGTTGCTGAACTTCACGGGCGGTCGCATCTCGATCTTCGGGCGCGACGTGACGGCGGTCGGCAAGGCAATCAGATCCCGCATCGGTTATCTCCCCGGGGATCTCGCTCTCTACGACCAACAGACCGTGCAGCAGTACCTGGACTTCATGGCCCGTCTACGCCGGCTCGACCTGAAGGCGTCCGCCGCATCGTTGTGCGAGCGCCTCGGTCTCAACACCGACCGTCGTATCGGCGACCTGTCGCGCGGCACGAAACAGAAGGTTGCCGTCGTGCAGGCCTTCATGCACGCCCCCGATCTGTTGCTGCTCGACGAGCCGACGTCCGGGCTTGATCCGATCGTGCAGCGCGAGTTCGAGGCGATCGTCGACGAGACGCGGCGGCGCGGTGCCACGATCGTGTTGTCCTCGCACGTCCTGGCGGAGGTGGAACGCCTCGCCGACAGGGTCGCCGTGATGCGCGGGGGGCGGCTCGTCGTCGTCGACGATGTGAGCATGCTCAAGTCGCGTTTCGCCCGTCGTCTCGACCTCGAGTTCGACTCCCCGGTTGACCCGGCCGCGTTCACCTCCATTCCCGGGGTGCGCGACGTCCACGCATCCCGGCGCACGCTGTCCTGCGACGTGATCGGCCCGGAGACCGACCTGCTGCGTGCTGCGGTTGCCCGGGGAGTGGTGGGAATCCATGCCCACGACCCGAGTCTCGACGACATCTTCCAGAACATCATCCATGGTTCACCGGACAAGGGGTAGCGCTCGGCCGTGCTGCTGGCGTTGCTCACCAAGACGCTGCGCGACCACCTGCGCGGAATCGCCGGCTGGACGGGCGGAATCATCGCGCTGATCGTCGTGCAACTCTCGGTGTACCCGACGGTGCGCGATGCAACGTCGGGTGTCGCCAACTTCGCGGATGCCTTCCCGGAGGCGTTCAAGAAGGTCTTCCGTATGGAGGAGTACGGCTCCGCCGTCGGGTACCTCTCCGCCGAGCTCTTCTCGGCCACCCTGCCACTCATCTTCATCGCGGTCGGAGTCACCTGGGGTGCGCGGGTTGCAACCGACGAGATCGAGGCGGGAACCGCCGACATACTCCTCTCGCTCCCGATCTCGCGGCGACGGTTCATGGTCACTCGCATCCTCGCCGAAGTCTGCGTACTCGCGGTGCTCGTGCTGGTTCTCGCTGTTTCACTGATCATCGGTACCCCGATCGTCGACATGTCGGTCGGGAGCGCACGTATTCTCGCGGCTGCATGGTCGACCGGATTGACGGGACTCGTCTTCGGTTCGATCGGTGTCGTGGTGGGTGCCCTAAGCGGGCGGCGGTCGATGTCGCTCGGAATATCGCTCGCCGTCGCCATCGCTGCATTCGTGGTGTACTCGCTCGCACCACTCGTCGGATTCATGGAGGACATCAATCCCTTCAACCCGATGCAATGGACGGTCGGCGCCGAGTCGCTGAAGCGCGGGTTTGACGTTGGCTACGCAATCACCTCGCTCATGTTTGCCGCGGTGATGTCGTCGTTGGCCGTCATCGTGTTCGAACGACGCGACATTCTGTAGCACGACGCACGTACTCCGCATCGGGACTCGCGTACGTGCGGTCCGAGTGGGCCGTTCGGTTGACTGGTGCGCGTGATCACCCATGGGGCAAACCGCATCGTCGTCGGAACCGACGGTTCGGAGAACTCGCTCTCCGCGGTCCGGTGGGCCCTGCGGGAGGCGGCCTTGCGCAAGGTGTCGGTGGACGTCATCCATGCGTGGCACTTCACGCCGATGGTCGATCCGATGGGTATCGCGATCATCCCGCCGACCGCGGAGATCCAAGCCTCGGCACAACAGGTGTTGGCCGAGGTGATCAGGAAGGTCGAGGCCGAGCGCGGGGACGTCCGCGTCAACGAAATCGTCGCTCAGGGCTCGCCCGCCGGAACACTGCTCAGTGCGGCACGGGACGCGGAGTTGCTCGTCATCGGTCGACGCGGTCACGGGGGCTTCGTCGGATTGCTCCTCGGCTCGGTTGCGACGCAGGTCGTGCACCACGCGCCATGTCCCGTGGTGGTCGTCAACGCACAGTCGTGAGCAGCACGGCGCACAGTCCGAACACCAGTACGGGCCCGTATGCGAAGCGCGTTGTCCGGTCACGTTTCCGGAGGATGACGAATGTGGCGGTGAGTCCGCCGATCATCGATGTGGCGATCCACGTGGCAACCACGAAGCCCAGACCGAACCAACCGGCGACGGCCCCGAGCAGCGGTGAGAAGTGCACATCGCCACGTCCGAGCGCACCACGGCCGAGGAGGTGAATCGCGCCGGTGATGCCGAGCATGACGACGGCCCCCCGCGCCGATGACCAGCGTCCGTCACCGTCCGCCCGCGGGTCGATGACCAACAGCGGCAACGAGACGAGGAATGCGAGGTAGCTGATCATCCTCGGCAATTGACGGGTGGTGGCGTCGATCGCGACGAGGAGCCCCACCATTGGGATGGTCGCCGCGAATCCGACGAGCGCGACCGCACCGGCACCGTGACGGAGTGCGGCGGCGATGAGACTGGTTCCGTAGACGACCGCGCACGGCAGCCACCATCGGAGGATTCGTTGCCCTCCGACACCCGATCGTTCTGCAGTGTCCGTCACGTCAGCGACTGCAAGGTGCGGATCAGTGCCGGGCCGACCACCACGATCATCAACGCCGGGAGTACGCAGAACACGGTCGGAAAGACCATCTTCATCGCCAGTTTGGCCGAGCGTTCCTCGATCGCCTGACGACGCCGGCGTCGCGCCGTGCCCGCCTGTTGCCGTAGCACCGTGGCGAGCGGTGCGCCGATCCGCTGGTTCTGCCGGATTGCGGCGACGAAGAGCTGCATCCCGGTCGTCGGTGTCCGGTCGAGCATCTCCTTCAGCGCCATGTCGCGCGAGATCCCGAGGGTGATGCGATCGAGCATCGTCCTGAATTCGTTCGCGAGGGGCGAGTGGTGTCGCGTCGCGTAGACGTTCATCACAGCCTCCAGCGTGAGACCGGCCTCGACGCCCATCACCATCTCCCCGAGTGCATCGACGATCTCGGTCTCGACGGCATTGCGCCGCTCTTCCTCCCTGCGCCGCGCGATCCACACGGGGAGCTGCCAGGCAACGAAGAGTAGGGAGAACGCCGCCACAAGTCCGACGAGGTCGGCCCGAATCCACACGGCACCGACTCCGAGGGCGCTGGCTGCCGCAACGAGGAGCACCCGTCGACCGACGAGCCGCTGCAACTCTGCCTCGGTGCCGAAGACGGTGCCCGTCGCGTCGAGCAGGTTGCTGCGACGGCGACCCGTCACGGGGTTCCGCGGTCGCCGGATGCGAACGGCCGAGATTCGACCCGCCTGCACCGTCATCAAGGACGCGGCACCACCGAACAGCAACGAAGCGACGAGCCGCATCTAGACCAGTACCTCCGGACTCGCCAAACGCCGTAGCCAGCGCCAGCCGACGAACGCCAGCACGAGCCCGGCAACGGACATTCGCTGGCCGAGCGGGTCGGTCACCAGCGGTGAGGCGTACCCCGGGTTCAGCAACGACACGACGGCGAGCACGATCGGGGGCAGGGAGAGCAGGACCCTGGCGCTGAGTCGGTTGTCCGCGGTGAGCGTCTGGATGTCGCGTTGTAGACGGTCCTCCTCCTCGATCGTGTTGTGCACCGAATCGAGGATCTCGACCAACGATCCACCGTGTCGCGCCTGCAGACCGATGGCGGATGCCACCACGCCCAGGTGACGGTTTCCGTATCGGTCGGCGACCTGCAGCAGGCTGTCGCTCAGTGGTGTGCCGAGTCGTGCCTCCTCGACGGCGTCCACGAGGACCGTGCGGAGCGGATCGGTCAGCGAGTCGGTGACCTCGGCCATGGCGGCGGTGATGTTCCGACCGATTCGTAGGTGGCCGACGATGAGTTCGAGCGCGGGTGCCAGCTGGGCCGATAGGAGCAGGCTCTCCCTGCGGCGGTGACGTTCGCGGAGCGGATGGGGTACGTCGAGCAACCTCCCTCGGGCGGTCGGAACCGTGAAGGGAACGACACCGGCGAGCTCGCGCATCATGCGCTCGGCACGTCGTTCGTCCAGGCGGGTGCGCAACTGCATCGCGCAGAAAGCCGCCGAAGCGGCGAATGCGAGCGATGCTGCGACGTTGGTGTCCATCACGCCAGCGCTGCGTGCCGTGAACCGAGTCGGGCCGATGCGAGGCCAGTGGAGACGAGGGCCGGTAGTGAGCGCGCACCATCGTTGGGGTTCGCCGTGCGCGCGAACAAATCGGCGGTGGAGATGAGCTCACCCTCCATGCCGACCACCTCCGTGATCCGCGATACGAAGCGCCTGCCGAGTGCATCGCGCACGAGGTGCACGATGACATCGATCGAGTTGGCCACCTGCTCGCGGACGGCACGCAGCGGAAGTTCCGTACCACCGAGCAACACCATCGTCTCGACGCGGCGTAACGCATCACGGGGTGAGTTGGCGTGCACCGTGGAGAGGGAGCCTTCGTGGCCGGTGTTCATCGCCTGCAGCATGTCGATGGTTTCCGAGCCACGAACCTCACCGACGATGATCCGATCCGGACGCATGCGCAGTGCGTTGCGGACCAGGTCGCGAACCACGATCTCGCCGCGACCCTCGGCGTTCGGCGGCCTCGTCTCGAGGCGAACGACGTTGTGCATGTGCGGGGTGAGTTCGACGGCATCCTCGATCGTGACCACGCGTTCGTCGCGACCGATGAAGTCCGACAGCACGTTGAGCAGGGTGGTCTTGCCGGTGCCCGTTCCGCCCGACACGAGGAGGTTCAACCGGCCCGCCACCGAGGCCTCGAGGAACTTGGCGGCCTCGGGGGAGAGGGAATCCTGTCTGACGAGATCCGCGACGGTAAAGCCAGCCGCCCGGAACTTGCGGATGGTCACCGCGGGACCATCAACCGACAACGGGGGAAGCACGACGTTGAGCCGTGACCCGTCAATGAGTCGAGCGTCGACCATCGGGGATGCCTGGTCGACGCGCCTTCCCGAGGTGCGCAACATGCGGTCGACGACCCTCCGGAGGTGGTCGTCGGACTCGAAGGACCGTTCGGTCCTGGTGATCGTGCCGCCGCGTTCCACGTATATCGCGCCGACCCCGTTGACCATCACCTCCGACACGGTGGAATCGTCGATGAAATCCTGGATCGGACCGAACCCGAGGATGTCGTCGATGACGGCCCGCCGCAGGAAGGCCTCGTCGGCCTGCGGTGCCGCGAACTTCGGGTCCTTGAACAGGCGGATGAGTTCCGATTCGGCCTGCGTACGCAACCAGTCATCGGACATCGTGGCGCGGTCGGGCAGCGAGGAGAGGTACGACCGCACCTCCGTGACGAGCGACTTGAAGTCGGACCGTAACCGCAGCCACGTCTCGTCCCCGTTCGGGGCGGCCGGTTCGGGGGCGACCGATTCCCGTTCGCGGCGCAGTGCCCGCGCCTGGAGGCTCACGAGGTGACCCTCCGCCAGAATCCGCCACGTCGTGGGGGCTCGATACCGAGCAACGAGTCGGCCAACGAGACGAAGTCCCCGGCGATGTGCGAATCGGGGTGCGTCTCCACGAACGGTCTTCCGGTGTTCAGCGACTCGGCAACGTGCCGGCTGTCGGGAATCTGCATCGTCGGGCTCATGCCGAGTCGGTGCTCGATGTCGTTCGTCGCGAGTCCGGTCCGCGTCGTGCTGCGGTTGAGGACGAGCATCGTCCGCGCGGAATCCAGTCGCAGGGAAGCCGCGGTATCGAGCAGTTTTCGTGCGGCCTGCACCGAAGCCACATCGGTCGTCGTCACCACCACCATGTGCGTTGCCCCCTCGAGGGCATCGAGCGTGAGATCGCTCATTCCCGGGCTCGTGTCGAAGATCAGCGGGCGGTCGAGCGCGAGGAGCTGCCTTGCAATCGTCGTAACGTCGGCGGCCTGCACACTGTCGCCGGCGATGTGCGAGTCCGGTGCACAGAGCAGGGAGAGTCGCTCTCCGTGGGGGGTGAACATCGCCCCGACCTCGGTGGCGGCGTCCTCGCGCAGGCGACGGGCCGCGTCGTTCACCCGGTAGGCGGGATGCAGACCGAACGCCCACTCGACGTCACCGCAGTACACGTCGAGGTCGATCAGAATGCTGGGAACGCGGATCGCGAACGCAGATGCCAGGTTCGTCGCCACCATGGTCTTGCCGCTGCCACCCTTCGGCGACACGACCGCCACGACGGGGTTCTGTCGCTCTCCGGCCACGGTCACTTGCCCACCAGCCATAGGCGTTCCTCACGGGCGGCGAGGAGCACCGCCGGGAGTGTCGCGCGTCGGACCGCGAGCGTGATGACCGAATCCGTCGACGGTTGCACCTCGTCGAGCGGGGGCGAGTCGAGCACCACTGCGTCGGACGATACGAGGGACGCGTCATCGTCGGAGAGCGCGTAGACATCGACAACGTCACCGGCGATGCGAAACGCCCCCGTCCAACTCTGGGCCGGCAGGCGCACCGAAACGACGAGAAAATCTGCTCCGACGGCGGCAACCCGGTTCCTGGCGAACGAGTGGGCGGTGAGCTGCTGCCCGGCAACGTGATCGACCGCGAGCACGCCGCCAGTGATGTCGTTGAGCGAATCGAGCGAGCCCTCGGGCACCGCCTCGCGCGGCAGTTGGCGCAGCTCCGCCGCGCCACGAACCTCGTCGGCCGGTGTGCCCTCGGCCATGTCGCGGGAGAGTACGACGACACCGACGAGTGGCTGGGCGCCGGCAGTGTCCTGGTCGCGGGGTAGCAGCAACAGTGAGCCCCCGAGCACGCAGCCGAAGGCGAGCAGCGCCGGTAGGTACTTGATGGCACGTCGAACGATGGTCATGAACACACTCCCTTGTTGTCGTAGGCACAAATCGCCCATGTGGTGATTCCGAAGTTCCCGCCGCTGCCCACCGACGCGGTTGGTCGGTCGACGACCGCGGTCTCGAACCTCACGGTGAGGGATCTTCTGGCTGCCGCCTCGGTGAGGTTCGCTCCGAGCAGGAGTGCCCGCGCAAAACCGGAGATGCGGTAGGTGGCGTTGCTCCCCGATGCGGTCGCAAGGTCGAACAGGGCGATCAGCACCGTCTTGCCGATCATCGAGTTGATACCGATCGAGCTCGTGAGGGCACCGGGTGCACCGAGTACGACGTCGCCGACGTTGAGTGGCATGTCGTAGCCGTTCTGCACCCAGCCGATGGTTTCGCCGGTCGAGTTCGCCCCGCCGTTGAAGTCGAGGACGCCCCAGTTGCCGCCGACGGTGCCGCCACAACTGCTCGGGCCCGACAGCACGGTGATCGTGTAATCGGTGCTGAGGGAGAAGCCGGAGTTCTTCCAGGCGAGCAGCGACGGGTGCTTGTCGCAGAGCGCGATCGGCCACACGCCGAGCAGTGACCCGGGGCTACCGGTTCGCACCGTGGTACTTGCCTCGATGGTCGAGCTCGACCGACCGAGCAACCCGGAGAAGAAGAGAGGCGACGCATCCTCCGCCGAGACGGTGAGCGTGCCCTGACGCGAGGTGCCGGTCGTGGCGCACGTGCTCGAGTCGGGTGTTGCATCGTCGACCGACAGGTAAGCGAGCACGCTCGACGGACACACCGTGCTGTTGCGAATCCACGCCGATGCCGCCGCCGCCGCCGTGACCTCGACGGCGTTCTGCAGTGCGACACGTTCCGCCCAGATACGACCGGAGTCGACCACGATTGCCAGTCCGATGACGAGCGGCACGAGCATGATCGCAACCAGTGCGACGATCGAGCCGTCGTCGTGGCGAGTCGTCAGCTTTGCGGGCATACGAACGATGAGGTGGCGGTGAGTGTGACGGTTCGTGACCCGAGAAGTGGGACCGAGTACGGCTTCACGGCCCGTAGCGAGACCTTGACGGTCCCGGTGCTGCAGGTGGTGGGGGTGGTGCACGTGACGGTGCCGACGTCGTTGCTCGCCAGCGAGCCGTTCGCCACGGTGCAGGCGTTGGTGATCTGCGCTGCACCCGCACGGGCACCGTCCCGGGCGGCGGCTTGGAGGTGCAGTTGGTCGAAGAACACGGATGCGAGGGTCACCATCACGAAGAGAAGGAGTAGGAGAACGGGAACGACCACCGCGAATTCCGCCGCGGCCGAACCCTGATCGTCCGGCCCCCGACGGGGGGCGCCGGGGGCCGGACGACTCGTGGTCACGGAAGGACAGCGTCGAAGATGTCCCCGATACGACCGCCGAGGGCGGCGGCCGCGATTGCCACGACGGCGACCACGCCAGCGAGCAGGACGCCGTACTCGGCGCTCACGGCGCCTTCGTCGTCGAGTCGCCGGCGGCTCTGTACCGCCGTAACCAGTTTGATTGCCATTGCCTTCATGTCGTTACCTCCATGTCAGGCGATCGGTTGATCGCTGCGGAGTGTCTACGACCGGTTCGGAGGTGATTGCTACGGAAATCGCCCGATGGGGATCCCCGTCCCGCACCTCGGTACGTCTCTCGTACCCGGCGGACGCCGAACGAGATGAATGCTCTCAGCCGGAGACGGAGTACCCGGCGTTCTCGATCGCCGTACGGAGGACGACCTCGTCAACTGCTTCCGTCACGTGCCGAACACAGTTCTCACACGACATGCCGGAGACGACTAGAACGGAGTCGGTCATGTATCGAACGGCAGCGCTCACGCTCGCACTCGTCCTCATCGGGTGCTCCAACACGTCGGACGAAGGCGCGTCAGGAACCCTGCACAACGATGCGGACGCGGCATTCCTTCGGGACATGATTCCGCACCACGAGCAAGCCGCCATGATGGCCGAGATGGTGTCCAGCGACGTCGTGTCGGTCGGGATTGCCGAACTCGCCGCTGAGATTCGGGCCACGCAGATACCCGAGACGGAAAGGATGCGCTCGTGGATCACGGAGTGGGACGTCGGGAACGATCCGCATGCCGGCCACTCCGGGAGCCCTCACCAAGGCCACGGAATGATGTCCCCCGACGAATTGGCTGCGCTCAGTGCCGCAACCGGAACCGATTTCGAGCGCCTGTGGCTCTCGATGATGATCGAGCACCATGAAGGGGCAATCACCATGGCCCGCACGGTGATCGAGGACGGCACCAACCGGTTGGTGCGGGGACTTGCCGAGGGCATCATTGCCAGCCAAGCCGCGGAGATCGAACGCATGACGGCCCTTTTGGCCGACCGCTAGGGGTCCTGCTGCTCCGCCCCCAAAAGGTGCTTGACCGAACAGGTGTTCGTAGGTAAGGTCGAGGGTGTTCCACCCAACTGGTGCACACAGACGGGGGACGACATACCGCGACCAACAATCGCGCGGCACCCCATCCCTATGGTGTCGCGTTCCCCAACAACCACGCAATACCGATGAAAGGACACCAGAGATGAGCACCGAAAAGAAGGCAGAAAAGACCCCCACCAAGGCCCCCAAGCCCGCCGTTGACGCCGATCGCGCCCGTACGGCCGAGCGCGCCAAGGCACTCGAGGCCGCCCTCGGGCAGATCGACAAGCAGTTCGGCGCTGGCTCGGTCATGCGAATGGGCGAAAAGGACGCCATGGCGATCGAAGCCATCTCCACCGGTGCCCTGCCCCTCGACATTGCGCTCGGGGTCGGCGGCGTTCCGCGCGGTCGCGTCGTCGAAATCTTCGGCCCGGAGTCGTCGGGTAAGTCAACGCTGGCCATGCACATCGTGGCCGAGGCCCAACGCAACGGTGGCATCTGCGCCTACGTCGATGCCGAGCACGCGCTCGACCCGGTCTATGCCGCCGCCATCGGTGTCGATACCGACAACTTGCTCATCTCCCAGCCCGATACCGGCGAGCAGGCGCTCGAGATCGTCGACATGCTGGTGCGCTCCAGTGCCATCGACGTCATCGTCATCGACTCGGTGGCGGCCCTCACGCCGCGTGCTGAAATCGAGGGTGAGATGGGTGACACCCACGTCGGTCTGCAGGCCCGTTTGATGAGTCAGGCATTGCGCAAGCTCACGGCCAACCTCAACAAGTCCAACACGATCGCCATCTTCATCAACCAGTTGCGCGAGAAGATCGGTGTCATGTTCGGTTCGCCCGAAACCACGCCCGGCGGCCGTGCGCTCAAGTTCTACTCGTCGGTGCGTCTCGACATCCGCCGTATCGAGTCGATCAAGGACGGGGCAGAGGTCGTCGGCGCCCGCACCCGCGTAAAGGTCGTCAAGAACAAGGTGGCGCCACCGTTCCGCCAGGCCGAGTTCGACATCACCTACGGCAAGGGCATCAGCCGCGAGGGCGCCGTGCTCGACCTGGCGGTCGAGATGGGCATCGCCAAGAAGTCCGGTGCCTGGTTCACCTACGACGGTGAGCAACTCGGCCAGGGTCGTGAGAACTCCAAGCAGTTCCTCATTGACAATCCCGACGTCATGATGCAGATGGCCGATCGGGTGCGCCAGAAGGCGATGGCCCGTAACGAGGCCGATGCCGCAGATGCAGCTGGTTTCAGCAAGGACGACGACGAACCAATCGACCTCGAATAGCCGCATCGGTAGCCCGCGTCCCCGACGGGTCAACGGCATTCTGGCTACTACCGGCTTCGGTAGCCTTCAGCGTGCTGTGACTCGTCGGTACGTGGTGCGCACGTTCGGCTGCCAGATGAACGAGCACGATTCGGAGCGAATCTCCGGGCTACTCGAGCATGACGGGATGGAACCGGTCACCGACGAGGCCGATGCCGACGTCGTGGTGCTCAATACGTGCTGCATCCGGGAGAATGCCGACGACAAGCTGTACGGAACGCTCGGCACGCTGAAGAGGTGGAAGGACGCTGAGCCTTCGCGCCGGATCGTGGTCGCCGGTTGTCTGGCACAAAAGGACCGTGATGTCGTTCGCGAACGAGCCCCCTGGGTCGACGTGGTGCTCGGCACCCACAACGTGCACCGAACCGTCGATCTCCTGGATCACGCCGGCACGGTCGGACCGATTACCGAAATCCTGGACGAGGCGATCGTCGACGACTACGCGCTCTTCCCATCGGCGTTGCCGGTGCGCCGCGAAACGTCGTACCGCAGCTGGGTAACCATCCAGGTCGGCTGCGACAACACCTGTGCGTATTGCATCGTGCCGGCGGTACGCGGCAAGGAGATCAGTCGACCATTCGACCAGATCGTCGACGAGGTGCGCTCGCTCGCAGCGTCCGGTGTGTCGGAGATCTTCCTCCTCGGCCAGAACGTCAACTCGTACGGCCGCGACCTCTCGCTCGCCAGTCGTCGCGCCGGTGACGATTCCGTGCGCATCGCACCCCAGTTCGCTGCACTCCTGCGGGCCGTCGGCGAGGTGCCGGGCGTAAAGCGCGTTCGGTACATGAGCCCGCACCCCAAGGACATGCGCGAGGACACCTTGCTGGCCATGGCCGAGACGCCGTCCGTGTGCGAGCACCTCCACTACCCGCTGCAGTCGGGGAGCGATTCCGTACTCGCCGCGATGCACCGGGGTTACACCGCACAGCGCTATCTCGACCGCCTGCACGAGGCCCGTCGCACCATCGACGACCTCTCGGTCACCACCGATGTCATCGTCGGATTCCCCGGCGAGACGGAAGCCGACTTCCGCCAGACGATGGAAGTTGCCGCAGCGGCCGAGTTTGATGCTGCGTACGCCTTCATCTTCTCCCCGCGCGGTGGCACCGCCGCGGCCGACATGGTGGAGAAGTTCTGTGATCCGACCGAGGTGGGCCAGCGCTACGAACGACTGAAGGTGGTGCTCGATCGCACTGCTGTGCAGAAGCACCGTGCCCGAATCGGACGGGTCGAAGAAGTGGTGGTGGAAGGCACGAGCAAGAGGAATCCCGACCGTCTGACGGGGCGCACCAGGCAGAACAAACTGGTGCATTTCTCGGCCGACCAGAAACTTCGGCTCGGCACCTATGCCAGGGTCGAGATCCTCGACGCCGCGCGGTTCCATCTCTCGGGCCGGTTGGTCGAGGTCACCGCGTTGCCCACGCACCGCACGCGACTCAGCGTCGCGTCGGCGTGAGCATGCGTCAGGTCGCCATCGTCGCGCCGACTGCCAGCGGCAAGAGCGACATCGCAATGGCGGCCGCCCGTACGACCGGTGCACACATCGTGGCCGTCGATGCGATGCAGGTGTACCGCGGCATGGACATCGGTACGGCCAAGCCGACGGCCGCGGATCGAGCCGAGGTGCCGCACCACTGTGTCGACCTCGTGAATCCCGACGAACGTTTCACCGTCGCGGAGTTCAAGACCCATGCGGCAAGGGCCCGTGAATCGATTTCCACAGCCGGAGCGGATGCCCTGTTCGTCGCCGGGACGGGTCTGTACCTCACCGCGGTCATCGATGATCTGCAGCTCCCCGGGGAGTGGCCGGAGATCCGTGCCGAATTGCAGGCCGAGCCGGACACCGGCGCACTGTTCGCGCGGCTGCAGCAACTCGACCCGGTCGCCGCGTCGCGAAGCGAACCATCGAATCGTCGCCGAATCGAGCGTGCGCTCGAGGTGTGCATCGGGAGCGGCAAGCCGTTCTCCTCGTTCGGGCCGGGTACCGGCGCCTATCCGCCGAGCGACGTGACGCAGATCGGCGTGCAGTGGCCCCGCGAAACGCTCTCCCGGCGCATCGAGGGGCGGGTACACGCGATGATGTCGGCGGGACTCCTGGCCGAGGTTCGCAACCTCACGCAACGGTATGTGCTGTCCCGTGAGGCACGCCAAGCCCTCGGGTACCGCGAGCTGCTGGAGCACCTGGAGGGACGAATCTCCCTCGACGAGGCGGTGGCGCAGATCGTGTTGCACACGAGACAATTCGCCGTCCGCCAGGAGCGATGGTTCCGTCGTGACCCGCGAATCCGGTGGATAACGGTGCACGAGGACCCGGTTGCGGAGGTGGCGCCGCAGGTCGTGGACGCCTTGCGATAGGCATGGGGGCGAGGAAACCACCGTGCGAGTGAGCAAATTCGATGCCTGGGGCAACGACTTCCTGGTCGTCGACATGGCGGACGTTCGGGCTGCGGATCCTTCCCCCGACCTCGATTGGCCGGCTACGGCCCGCGCCTGGTGCAACCGCTCGTCGGGTGTCGGCGCCGACGGTCTCCTGATTCTCGACCGCATCGACGACGTGAATGCACGGATGCGGCTCTACAACAGCGACGGGTCGCTCGCCGAGATGAGCGGCAACGGTGCCCGATGTTTCGCATTCGCACTGTTTCGTGCCGACGACGCCAGGGGCGAGCGTGTGTACCGCCTTCATACCGATGCAGGCGTTCGCGAGGTGACGGTCGGTGCACAGGGTGGCGACGTGGTCGTTGTCAGTGTTGACATGGGCGAGGTGACGCGTATCGAGGCGCCGCACGGCTGGAGTGCCGTCGGGGCCC
>JBIJCI010000079.1:0-3675 GCA_044344715.1 Ilumatobacteraceae bacterium
ATTCTCTAGGTCGGTAACACTCCGGTGTTTCGGGCGTGTTTGTTGGCTATTTCAGGGGTGGAGATGTGTCACCCCATCGCTCCACCACGTTGAACGGCTTGTGACCTACCGTCGGGGCACCCCCAAGGAGGCTCCCCATGAAACGCATGTCATCCGCGCTCGTCGTCATTGCCACGCTGTCTATTTCCCTTGCAGTGACGCACGGGGCGTCGATTGTCTCGGCCAACACGAGCCTGACTCCGGCGGCCCAGGTGGTGAGCGCATCGGTCGGCACCGCAATCACCCCGACATCGGCGTACACCTCGACGGGTATTACGGGAACGCGGGTCTTTGCAATCTCACCGTCACTCCCAACCGGGCTGACGATCAACACCACGACCGGTGTGGTGTCCGGAACGCCGACCGTTTCCTCGGTATCGACCGTCTACACCGTCACCGCCACCGACGGCTCCACGTCGGCAACCGCCACCATCACCATCAGCGTCACCGGGAGCGCGTCGATCTCCCCGGCGGCACAAACCGTCACCGGCCGTGTCGGTACGGCCCTAGCCCCCACCGCGGCGTACTCCGATCTCGGGCTGAACGCCAAAACCTTCGTGATTACCCCGCTTCTGCCGGCCGGTCTGCGCTTCGACTCGACGACCGGTGTCCTGTCGGGCACGCCCACCGAACCGCGGGCGTCCACCACATACGTTGTGACGGCATCCGACGGCGTCAACTTCGCCAACGCCACGATCCGTCTCACCGTCGAAGCGGTAACGACGATGACACCCGCGACCCAGACGATTCTCGGTCAGGTTGGCACGGCCATCGTTCCGACGACACCGTTCAGCGCTCCGACGGTCACCGGATCGAAGACCTTCAGCATCGCGCCGATCCTCCCGGCCGGGCTCCTGCTGAACCCGGCGACGGGCGTGGTCACCGGATCCCCGTCGGCTGTCTACGCGCAGGCGTCGCACGTGGTTACCGTCACCGACGGCACCAACGTCGCGTCCGCAAGCATCATCGTGTCGGTCACCGCCGCGGGTGGCGCGCCGGCCGTTCCAGCGCCGGGTACCAGTGCCGGGTGCCCGACACCCGTGATCGGTGGACGCTCCGCGCGCACGATCGACGTTCCGAACTCCTCGCTGCCGCTGTCGCAGTTCGCATGTTCGATCAAGGTGCTCGTGCGTCCGGCGCCGCGGGTCATCGTGGCGATCGCCCACCAGGGGACCAACGTCAACCGTGCGGTCTCCCGGTATTCGATGGTGCTCTCGCGCGCCAACGGGGGATCGTTGACCAGGAGCGTCACGATGGGCTCGAGCCCGGGCGTACTCAAGGCCAATTACGGTCCGTTGATTCGCGGGAACTGGACGCTCACGGTCGTTGCTCTCTCGGCTGATGGCGCTACGGTCGGTACCTACACGACGTCACCGTTCCAGGTCGGGTGACGCCGACGAACCGCACGTGAGTTCGGTGTACACCGAGTAGGCTGACCCCGCGGGCCAGCGTCGTCCCGGCATCCTCCCAGTGCGGATGCTCCGTTCGTACGACCAATCGCTAGGACAGCCCGAGTGATCCACGATTTGCCGCCCGCGCGCGGCCTCTACGACCCGAATCTCGAGCACGACGCCTGTGGGGTGTCGTTCGTCGTGCACGTGAAGGGTGTGGCAAGTCATCGAATCGTGCAGACGGGCCTGGGGGCCCTGTGCAGTATGGAGCATCGCGGGGCAACCGGCGCCGAACCGGAAACCGGCGACGGCGCAGGCATCATGCTGCAGATTCCAGACTCGTTCCTGCGCAAGGTGGCTGCAGCATCCGGCTTTTCGCTGCCCCCTCGCGGCACCTACGGGGCGGGACTCGCATTCCTGCCCGGCGACGATTCACGGGCGGACTCGGCACGCACGGCGATGGCCCGTATCTTCGCCGAGGAGGGCCTTCGGGTGCTCGGCTGGCGCGAGGTGCCCGTCGAGCCGTCGTGCCTGGGGGCGAGTGCACGTCGGGTGATGCCCTCGTTCGCTCACGTTTTCGTGGCGTCTTCGGGTGGAGAGGTCGGCATCGCCCTCGACCGCAGGCTGTTCGTCGCCCGCAAGCGCATCGAGCACGAATTGCCGGCCGACTTGCGGACGTACTTTCCGTCGCTGTCATCGCGGACCCTCGTCTACAAGGGAATGCTGACCACGCCGGAACTGGGAATGTTCTTCCCCGACCTCTCCGACACCGACATGGAGTCGGCCCTCGTCCTGGTACACAGCCGGTTCAGCACCAACACGTTCCCGTCGTGGCCGCTCGCGCACCCGTACCGCTACATCGCCCACAACGGGGAGATCAACACGGTGCAGGGCAACCGGAACTGGATGCGCACGCGGGAGTCGCTCCTGGCGACACCGCTCATCGACGGCCTCGAGCGCGCATTCCCGGTCTGTACGCCCGGCGGTAGTGATTCGATGAGTTTCGACGAGGTGCTCGAGCTCTTGCATCTCTCCGGACGCTCGCTGCCGCACGCGGTACTGATGATGATTCCCGAAGCGTGGGAGAACCACCGGACGATGGACGACGAGAAGCGGGCGTTCTACCGCTACCACTCGTCGCTGATGGAGCCGTGGGACGGCCCGGCAAGTGTCGCGTTCACCGACGGCACGGTCATCGGTGCGGTCCTCGACCGTAACGGCTTGCGTCCGAGTCGTTTCTGGGTGACCGACGACGATCTCGTGATCATGGCCAGCGAGGTCGGCGTCGTCGACGTGGCACCGGAACGGGTGGTTCGCAAGGGGCGACTGCAACCGGGGAGGATGCTGCTCGTCGACACGGCGCAGGGCCGGATCGTCGACGACGAGGAGGTCAAGCGATCGCTCGCGACCGAGAATCCCTACGGGCGGTGGTTGCAGGAGGGCATGGTCCTGCTGCCGGATCTGCCCGATCGGGAACACGTCGTGCACAGTCGGGAGAGCGTGCTGCGCCGCCAGCAGGTCTTCGGTTACACGCACGAGGAGATGAAGACGATCATCGCCCCGATGGCCAGGAGTGGTGCCGAGCCGATCGGCTCGATGGGTACGGACACCCCGCTCGCCGTGTTGTCGTCACGTCCCAGGTTGTTGTTCGACTACTTCAAGCAGCTGTTCGCCCAGGTCACCAATCCACCGCTGGATGCGATCCGAGAGGAGGTCGTCACCTCCGTCGGCTCCACCCTCGGTCCGGAGGACAACCTTCTCGCCGCAGGCCCGGCGAATTGTCGCCAGCTTTCGTTGCCGTTCCCGATCATCGACAACGACGAACTTGCCAAGATCATCCACATCAACGACGATGGCAAGCTGCCGCACCTGCAATCGGTCGTGATCAGCGGTCTCTACCGAGTCGCCGACGGCGCTGCAGGAATGCGCAGGGCCCTCGACGACATCCGCGACAAGGTGAGCGATTTCATCGATGACGGCGCCCGAATCGTGGTGCTCTCCGATCGGGATAGCGACTCGGTCTATGCACCGATTCCGTCACTGCTCTTGACGAGTGCGGTGCACCACCATCTCATTCGCGAGCGTCAGCGCACCAAGGTCGGGTTGGTGGTCGAGTGCGGCGATGCCCGCGAGGTGCACCACATGGCGCTCCTCATCGGCTACGGCGCCGGAGCGATCAACCCGTACCTCGCGTTCGAGTCGATCGAGGACATGATTGCCGCCGATGAGGGCCGCGGAATGTACG
>JBIJCI010000045.1:0-13428 GCA_044344715.1 Ilumatobacteraceae bacterium
GGCTTGCAACGTGAACGGAACCTGGAGGGAGAAGCCGAACAGTACCGCCCCACCGATGGTGCGCAACGGTCGCCAGGATGCGAATACCACGAGAGCGAGCGCGATCCAACCGATTCCGTTGGTGGTGGCGGCCTGGTTCCACGCTGCACCGCGCGCGAACATGTACCACGCTCCCGCAAACGCCATGAGCGCTCCCCCGGCGACGGTGTGCAACCAGCGGACGCGAGCCACCGATCCACCCTGGGCATCGACGGTCGCCGGCGCGTCACCGGTCGCGCGCAACACCAGACCCGGACGTGTGCGGTGGATGTAGAAGGAGGCGACGGCCGCCAACACCCAGGTGGCGTAGGTGAAGACGTCGTGCCCGAACACGACGGGACCGAAGAACGGCAGGTCGGAGAGTGCGCCGAAGTCGACCGGCTCGATCTGCACCGGTCGCGGATTCCCCTCGATCGGCTTCCCGATGAACTGCGACAGGCCCGTCGCAAATATCACCATCGCCAGACCCGACACGATCTGGTTGGCGCGCAGTCCGATGGTGAGCGCGGCATGCACGGTGGAGAGCAGCACACCGACGAGCGTGGCGACGAGCAACGCCAGCCAAAGGTTGCCCGTACCATCGCCGACGAGGAACGCCGAAACGGCCCCCATGAGCAGCATGCCCTCGACGCCGAGATTGATCACTCCGCTCCGCTCGGTGATCAGTGCGCCCAATGCGGCGAGGATCAACGTCGTGGCGATGCTGATCGAATCAGCGAACGTGAGCAACCAGATGTTGGAATTCACGGTGAGACCGACTCCGCGCGCGAGAACGTCAGCTTGTTGCGCCGGAAGAGCTCCCCACCAAGCGCGAAGAGCAGTACCGCCCCCTGCAACACCACCGCTATTGCAATCGGCACTGGGTCGCTGGAAGCCTGCAGTGCGTTACCACCGGTGCGGAGCCCGGCGAACAGTACCGCCGCCAGGATGACCGCGAGGAAGTTGTACCGCGCCAATGCCGCGACGACGATGCCGGCGTAGCCGAGCCCGATCTGCATGAGCCCGGGATCGACCTTTCCGGCCGGACCGACGATGTACATCGCACCGCCGACGCCTGCCAGGGCCCCGGAAACCAGCAGTACCGATGATTGCAGCCACGCCGAGTTCATTCCGGCGTAGCGAGCGGTGTTCGGCGAGTCGGCGTATACGGACGTCTCGTACCCGTAGTTGGACCGCCGCATGAACCAGAACAGGAATCCCGCCAACGCCACCGACACGAGGAACGTCGGGTAGGTGTTGGTGACCTTGTCGGTGAAGAAGGAGAGCGGTTCGAGTCGCGCACTGTCGGCGACCGGTCGACCCTGGGGGAACGAGGTAGTGGGATCGCGGAAGAAGCCCGCCGAACCGAAGATGAAGTAGTTGACGAGATTGAGCGCGACGTAGTTGAGCAGCAGCGTGCTCACGATCTCGCTCGTTCCGAGTCTGGCGCGCAAGAGTGCGGGCAGGGCAACCCAGGACGCGCCGGCGAGAGCGCCGAACGCGAGTACGGTGGGCACGGCAACGATCGTGGGGAGTGCATCGGCGAGCGCGATTCCCGCCCAGGCCCCGCCGATCATGCCAAGGTACAACTGTCCTTCCTGGCCGATGCTGTACAGGTTCATCCGGAACGCGAACGCCGCGGCGAGTCCGGTGCAGATGAGCGGAGTGGCGAGACCCAGCGTGTCGGTGATGCCGTAGAAGCTGGTGTAGCCGTTTTGGAGCAGGCCGCCGTAGGTCCGTAGGGGCGGGTGTCCGGTGACGGCAAGGAAGATTCCGCCGAGAATCAGGGCGAAGAAGACGGAGACGAGCGGCACGATGACCGCGTGCGAGGCCGGCTGCGCGAGGCGCTGCTCGAGTCGGACCCGACGACCAAACACGATCATGCGGCAATCCCCGCCATCGCACGACCGATACGTTCGAGGTCGGCTTCGCCGCCTCCCTGCTCCAGTGTGATCTGCCCCCGGTACAGCACCAGCACACGGTCCGACAGCGTCATGACTTCGTCCAGATCCTCGCTGATGAGCAGGATCGCCTTGCCGGCATCCCGCGCTTCGTCGAGGAGTGCATGCACCGACTCCACCGCACCGACGTCGAGGCCGCGCGTCGGCGAGCACACCACGAGCACCCTCGCCCCGTTCGGCGCGAAGAGTTCGCGCGCCAGGAGCACCTTCTGCGCATTGCCTCCCGACAACTTCCGCGTCGGCGTGAAGGGACCAGGCGTCTTGATCTCGAGCTGCTTGATGAACGACTCGGACTCGGCCAATGCGGACGCCCGATCGACGAGGAATCCGCGTTCACGGGTGAGCACGAGGTTGTCCACCATCGACAATGACGGCGCGAGCCCGGTACCCAATCTGTCCTCGGGCACGTAGGCGAGTCCCGCCCGTCTCGCCCCGAGGGCTCCGCGACCTGCAGTTGGCGTGCCGCACACGGTGACGTTGCCGCGTTGGGGGGTGCACAGACCGGCGATCACCTCCGCCAGGTCGCGTTGGCCGTTCCCTGCCACGCCGGCGACACCGAGGATTTCACCGGCACGCACCTCGATATTGATGTCGGTCAGCACGTCGGAGCCGTCGCGCACGAGGTGCACCTGCGATGCCGACAACAGCACGTCCCCGGTCGGCGATTTGGCCCGACGGGGCACGATGTTGATCTCGCGTCCGACCATGAGCTCGGCGAGTCGCCGAACGTCGGCCTCGCCACGACGGACCGATCCGGTGACCCTGCCGCCGCGCATGACGGTGATGCGATCGGAGATGTCGACGACCTCACCGAGCTTGTGACTCACGAATACCACGGACTTGCCGGCGTTCGTCATGGCGCGAACGGTCACGAACAGGCTCTCCACCTCCGGTGGCGCGAGCAACGCCGTCGGTTCGTCGAGCAGCAGCACGTCGGCCCCCTGGAACAGCGCCTTCACGATTTCCACCCGCTGACGCTCGCCCGCGGACAGTTCCCCGACGATGGCACGAGGATCGAGCGGCAGCCCGAAGTCGCGCGTGATCCTCTCGACCTGCTCCTCGATGGCTCCGGCGGAGACCACGAACGGCAGCGACTTGTGTCCGAGTACGACGTTCTCCGCGACCGTGAACCTGTCGACGAGACGGAAGTGCTGGTGCACCATCGCGATGCCGTGCGCCAGCCCGTCACGTGGACTGTTGAGGCGGATCTCCGTGCCGTCCCGCATCACCTGGCCCGCCTCGGGCCGATAGAGGCCGCAGAGTACCGATGCGAGGGTGCTCTTCCCGGCACCGTTCTCCCCCAGCAGGGTGTGCACCTCGCCGCGAGCGAGGTCGAAACTCACGTCGTCATTGGCGACGACGCCGGGAAATCGCTTCGTGATGTGCCGGGCCTGCAGTGCGCCGACACCCGACTGAGCCATTACCGCCGCCACGAATGGCAAGTTTGCCACATTCGACCCACATCAGGCCCCAGAAAGCGTTGCGCCCACCCCGTCTTCACGGGGTGGGCGCGAACCGCTCGTCGGAAGAACGAATCAGCCCTTGGCCGAGCCGATCACTCCTTCAACGAGGTACGACTGACCGAGGAGGTCCCCCAGCGCGGCAGTGGCTCCGGCAGCGATCTGCTCGTTGCCCTCGTTGTCCTTGATCGGACCGGTGAACGGCTGCAAGGAACCCGAGATGATCTCGGAGGCACGCTCGTTGATGAGGTCCTTCGTTGCCTGGTCGACGGACGAACCGAACGTGCCGAGGGTGATCATGCCGTCGGCCATCGAGCCGTAGTACGGCGTGTTGTCGCAGATTCCTGCGGCAACGTCCTTGGCCAACTTCACGTAGTGGGGACCCCAGTTCCAGACCGGGCTGGTGAGCCAGGTGTCCGGGAAATCGGCGGCCTTGACGTCGGAGTTGTATCCGACCCACTTCGCGCCGGCTTCCTTGGCAGCTTCACCGGTTGCCGAGGAGTCCTGGTGCTGAGCCAACACGTCGGCACCCGCCGCGAGCAACGACTGTGCGGCTTCCTTCTCCTTGGCCGGGTCGTACCACGTCGACGTCCAGGCGACCTGAACCGTCGCGGTCGGATTCACCGAGCGGGCACCGAGCGTGAAGGCGTTGATGCCGCGGAGCACTTCGGGAATCGGGAAGGCGGCAACGTAGCCGAGCTTGCCGCTCGCGCTGGCGCTGGCTGCTGCGATACCGGAGAGATACCGCGCCTCCTCCATTGCACCGAAGTAGTTGCCCATGTTGTCGGCGGTCTTGTAGCCCGAGGCGTGCTGGAAGCAGACGTCCGGGTACTTGGCGGCGACTTCGAGCATCGGGTCCATGTAGCCGAACGAGGTTCCGAGGATCAGGTTGTAGCCATCGCGAGCCAGCTTGTCGAACACCGCGACCGCCTCAGCGCCCTCTGGAATGAGTTCCAGTCGGGTGACTTCGATACCGAGCTCGTTCTCGAGGAAGCCAATCCCCTGGTCGTGCATGTAGCTCCAGCCCATGTCGCCGGGCGTCGTGATGTAGACGACCGCGGCCTTGACCATGCTGTAGTCCTCCGCCGGTGCAACGGTTTCTTCCGTTGCTGCCTGCGTATCCTCGGTGGCCTCGTCGGTCGCCGTGTCATCGCCGCCGCATGCCGCTGCAACGATCATCGCCGCGGCAGTGAATGCTGCGGCAAGTACCTTTCGTCGTTTCATTCCTGCTCCCCTTGTTGAGTGTTGTTGCGCCGTGCGACGCGACCAGAGAATAACACGGGTGTGATTCGTCACGGCCGGGAATCAGCCTCTTTGTACGAAAAATCAGCGTCCGTTCGGCCGCCGCCCATCGCACCCGCCCGAAATCCTGCGACATAGTGTTTTCCCCGTGAAATCGGCGCTGCGCAGCCTCGTCGATGAGTCGGTGACGATCATCCGCGAGGTGGCCGCGGAGTTCGAGCGACCGGTGATGCTCTTCTCCGGCGGCAAGGACTCGGTCGTCATGCTCCACCTCGCCGTGCGGGCCTTTGCCCCCGCCCGGGTGCCGTTCCCCGTCATGCACATCGACACGGGGCACAACTTCGCCGAGGTCATCGAGTTCCGTGACCGGACGGTCGCCGCACTCGATGTCCGGCTCATCGTCGGATCGGTTCAGGCCTCGATCGATGCCGGCAAGGTTCAGGACGCCGTGGGCCCCCGCGCCAGCCGAAACCCGCTCCAAACCGTGACGCTCCTCGACTCGATCGCCGAACACCGCTTCGACGCCGTGTTCGGCGGTGCCCGCCGCGACGAGGAACGGGCCCGTGCCAAGGAGCGCGTCTACTCGTTCCGCGACTCGTTCGGGCAATGGGATCCGAAGACGCAGCGTCCGGAACTCTGGGGCATCTACAACGGACGGCACAAGCCGGGCGAGCACTTCCGCATCTTCCCCCTGTCGAACTGGACAGAACTCGACATCTGGCGTTTCGTACAGCAGTACGACATCGAACTTCCGAGCATCTACTTCGCGCACCGTCGACGGGTGTTCCGACGGGATGGAATGTTGATGGCCGAGTCGCCGTTCCTGCAGGCCGAACCGGGCGAGACGGTGAGCGAACAGACCGTGCGGTTCAGGACCGTCGGTGATGCAACCTGCACCGCCGCGATCGAATCGACCGCCACCACGATCGATCACGTCATCGCCGAAACGGCCGCTGCCCGGGTCACCGAGCGCGGTGCGACGCGTGCCGACGACCGCATCAGCGAGGCCGGAATGGAAGATCGCAAGAAGCAGGGATACTTCTAGGTGGAACGTCTACGGTTCGCCACGGTTGGTTCGGTCGACGACGGCAAGTCGACGCTCATCGGCCGCCTCCTGTACGACTCGAAGAGCATCTTCGAGGACCAGCTCGAGCACATCGAAACGGTCAGCAAGCGTCGCGGAACGGACTACGTCGACTTGTCGTTGCTCACCGACGGACTGCGGGCCGAGCGCGAGCAGGGGATCACCATCGACGTTGCCTACCGGTACTTCGCGACGCCACAGCGATCGTTCATCATCGCCGATTGCCCGGGCCACATCCAGTACACGCGCAACATGATCACCGGCGCATCGAACGTCGACCTCGCGATCGTCCTGGTCGATGCGCGCACGGGCATCGTCGAGCAGACCCGACGGCACAGCCTGCTTGCATCGCTACTCGGGGTGCCGCACCTCGTCATCTGCGTGAACAAGATGGACCTCGTCGACTGGTCCCCCGATGCGTTCCACGACATCCGCCAGGAGTTCGAGGACTTCGCATCCCGGCTCTCGCTGCGCGACGTCACGTTCCTCCCGATCAGCGCCCTGCTCGGTGACAACGTCGTGAGTCGTTCGCCGAACCTCAACTGGTTCGAGGGTCCGACACTGCTCCACCATCTCGAGAACGTCTACACCGCGAGCGACGACAACAGGGTCGACGCCCGGTTCCCGGTCCAATACGTGATCCGCCCGCAGCGGGCCGAGCACCACGACTACCGCGGCTATTCGGGTCGGGTCGCCGGTGGCGTGTTCCGTGTCGGCGACGACGTGATGGTGTTGCCGTCCGGACTCACGTCAACGATTACCGCCATCGACACCCCCGACGGCCCGGTGAGCGAGGCGGGTCCGGGACATGCCGTGACCCTGTTGCTCGCCGACGATCTGTCGATTGCACGTGGGGACATGATCTGCCGGCCGAACAACCGCCCACGTCAGTCGCAGTCGCTCGAGGCGATGCTGTGCTGGATGGACGATGCCGCCGCACTGCAACCCGACCGGATCTACTCGATCAAGCACACCACGAAGTTGGCCCGTGCCAAGGTGACGGACGTGCTGTACCGGCTGAACATCTCGACCCTGCACCGCGAGACCGGCGTCTCGAACCTCGCCCTGAACGAGATCGGACGTGTCGAGCTGCACACCACCGCACCGCTCTTCTTCGACGACTACCACGCGAATCGCACCACGGGATCGTTCATCCTCGTCGACGAACACTCCGGGCAGACGTGCGCGGCCGGAATGCTCTTGTCGCCCCGCACATGACCGCACCGAACCAACCCGTCTGGCACGAGTCCGCCGTTTCCCGCGACGCACGCTGGAACACGCACCACCTTCATGGGGCCACCGTGTGGCTCACCGGGCTCTCCGGTTCGGGAAAGTCCACGGTGGCCGACGGGGTCGCGCAGGAACTCCTTCGTCGGTCGGTGCTCGGCTACGTGCTCGACGCCGACAACCTGCGTCACGGCCTGAACTCGAACCTCGGCTTCACCGCCACCGATCGCAGCGAGAACGTGCGGCGAGTCGGCGAGGTTGCCAAGTTGTTCGCCGACGCAGGGCTGATCGTCCTCGTACCGATCATCAGTCCGTTCGCAGGGGACCGTGCCCTCGTACGGGAGACGCACCGGGCGGCGGGCCTGCCATTCATCGAGGTGCACGTCGCCACGCCGCTCGCCGAGTGCGAGCGGCGCGACACGAAGGGCCTGTACGCAAAGGTCCGATCCGGAACCGCCGTCGGGCTGAGCGGGGTCGACGCCCCGTATGAGCCACCGATCGGACCCGAGGTCGTGGTCGGACTCGCGGCTGAGGGCGTGACAGACTCTGTGCAGCGCGTCATCGAGCACCTTCGCCAGTCGGGCGTGCTCCGCGACCGCAACGACTGAACGATGAGCCCCTTCCCTTCCGACCGTTCCCTGCTCGCCATCGGCGGACTCACGCTCATCGCCCCGTCATTGAAGATCATGTACACGCCGACCCCCAAGGTGGCGTGTAGCACGATCAAGCTCATGCTGGCCACGGCCGAGGGCTCGCACCGGCAGGAACTCATCGACTACATCACCAACCCCAGCGTCTCGCGGCCACAGACCATCCACGATCCGGTCATCAACGGCCTCCCGCGGCTGGTCGAACTCCCGAAGCGCGAAATCCGGAACATCTTCACGTCCCCCGATTGGGTCCGGGTTGCGGCTCTTCGCGACCCGGTAGCAAGGTCCTATTCCGCGTGGGAGAACCGGATCTTCCGTCGCGCACCCGGGGACACGGCGAAGGCCATCGAGCTGTCGCGCGACGTGCTCGTCGACGGGCGTATCGACGTTGCAGGAAGTTTCGCGCTGTTTGCAAAGATGCTGGGGGAACATACCGACGCCTTCACGATCGACCAGCACTTCCTGCCGCAGGCCCACATCGTGCGCACCGACGTGATCGACTACGACATGCTCGTGCGAGTCGACCAGAAGGGCGACATGGACCGTCTGGCGAGCCTCATCAGCGAGCGTTCCGGGCGCACCATCGTGCCGTCGAGGTTGAACGAGGGGATGAAGGTCGACCTCATGAAGGTGTGCGACGTCCACACTGCGAACCGACTGATGGCGACGTACCACATGGATTACGAAGCCTTCGGATTCGAGCGGCGCGCCTTCGCGGCCTCCGTCGAGCCGTTCCTCCTCAGCAATACGGAGACCCGACTCGTCTACCAGTTGCGCGGCGTGATGGATCGACTTCTCAGCGTCTCGCAGGCTGCAAGCAGGCAGGCGGGAGCCCGCTACGGACTCCGCCAGATTCGCAGGGCGGTCGTGCGACGGGTTTCTCAGGGCTCACGCTCGCCCGATTACCGAATCTTGGACGCATGACGAACCCCACACCTGCATTCCCCGCCGACACGTCACTTCCGGCCCTGATCCGCAAGACGCTCGTGGCACCACGCTCGCGCATCCTGTACACCCCGACGACGAAGGTGGCGAGCACGACGATCAAGTGGATGTTGGCCGAGGCCGAGGGCACGATCGACCGTGCCGCCGCCGGACGGTTGATGGCAGCGATCACCCATCCGAGCCAGACCATCCACAACAGGCACGTAAGCGGTCTGCGCAAACTCTCGGAGTACCCGGCGGATGAGGCACGACGGATGCTCGACTCCCCGGAGTGGCTGCACGTGGCTGCACTCCGCGAGCCCGTTGCCCGCGCCTACTCGGCGTGGGAGAACCGCGTCTTCATGCGGGCCAGCGGCCGAATCGAGGGCGGTTTCGACCTGACGCCCGACGTGCTCGTCGAGGGATGCATCGACATGACGGCGAGCTTCTGGGTGTTCGCCCGTGCCCTGTCCGAACACACCTCGGCGTTCATGCTCGACCACCACTTCACCCCGCAATCCCACGTCGTTCGCAGCGATGCCGTTCGTTACGACCTGCTCGTTCGAGTCGACGAGCCGGGTGGAATCGAACGGATCGCCGCAGTGTTCAGCGAACGCTCGGACCGCGAGGTCTCGCCGCAACGCCACAACGAGAGCCTCGGGATCCCGCTGGCTCGGGTGTGCGACCGCACCGCTGCCGGCTTCATCCTCGATACGTACCGCGCCGACTACGAGGCGTTCGGCTTCTCGCCTCCCAATCTCCCCTCGGAGCCGGCGCACCACCTCCTCACCCCGGCAGAGACGCAACTCGTCACGCTCGTTCGTCAGTCGGTGGAGCGGGTCGGCAGCGTCTCACGGGCCGCACAGGCGCGGATGTCGGCGCGTTACGGCGTGCGCCAGATCCGGAAGTCGCTCCTGCGCAAGTTGAGCCTCGGCCGGATGTACTCAACACCCCGCAGCATGCACTGGTAGCCATGGGCCGCTCGTCGCTCGGGGCGCTCGAGGGGGTTGCCGGACTCGCCCTCGTCGCGCCGACACTGAAGGTTCTCTACCTCCCCACCCCGAAGGCGGCGTGCACGACCATCAAGCTCATGCTCGCTACCGCCGAGGGAACCCACCGACCCGACCTCGCGGATCGCATGGCGGTCATGCACGTGTCGAGAGCCCAGACCATCCACCACCCGCGGGTGCACGGATTGATGAGTCTGGCCGAGGTTCCGAGTCGCGAGCGCCGGGCCATTCTCACGTCGCCCGAGTGGTTGCGAATCGCGAGTCTCCGCGACCCGGTGGCACGTGCATATTCCGCCTGGGAGAACCGCATTTTCCTGCGAGCCCACCGGCGTACAACGACGTTGACCGAGATCGCCCACGACGTGCTCACCGACGGCAAGGTCGACATAGCCGCTTCGTTCACCCTCTTCGCCCGAGTGCTCGGTGAGCGGACGGATCCGTTCATGGCCGACCATCATTTCCAACCACAGGTCAACCTCGTTCGACCCGATCTCATCGGATACTCGCACCTGGTCCATGTCGATGCACCGGACGGACTCAGTCTCCTCGCGACGCTCTTGAGCGAGCGCTCGGGACGTTCAATCGAGGCCGAGCGGCTCAACGAAGGGCTCGGTGTGAAGGTCGGTCGGGTGTGCGATACCGACACGGCGAACCGGCTCATGGCCACCTATGCAGTCGACTATGCCGCCTTCGGATTTGCGCCGCGCGAGTGGAGCCCGACCGTGGAGCCACTCGTCCTCGGCGACCTCGAAACCCGACTGCTCAACCAGTATCGCAACGCCTTCGAGCGAGCGGTGAGCGTCGCGCGCGAGTCCCAACGGAGGGTTGGGCCGCGGTACGCCGTGTCGCAGTTGCGCCGGAGCCTACGGCGGTTCGCCCGACTCGACTTCTCCCCCACCGACCCGAGGGAGATCATGTGATGCCGGACGACTCGGCGACCACTGCAGAATCCCGCACCCGCGTTCGCGTCGGAGTGGTCACCGTGAGCGACCGCGCATCGGCGGGCGTCTACGAGGACCGGGGCGGACCCGCGATCCGTGAGTTCCTCGGGCGACACCTGACGAGTGAGTGGGAAGCCGTCTCCCGGGTGATCACCGACGACATCGCGGTCATCGCACGAACGCTCCGCGATCTCGCCGACCTTGAGCACTGCTGCCTCATCGTGACCACCGGTGGAACCGGACCGGCGCCGCGCGACGTGACACCGGAAGCAACGCAACTCGTATGCGACAAGATGATGCCGGGCTTCGGCGAATTGATGCGCGCGGTGTCGCTGCAGGTGGTGCCGACGGCCATCCTCTCGCGCCAGACCGCCGGCATCCGCGGCAGGTCACTGATCGTCAACCTGCCCGGCAAACCGTCGTCGATCTCGGAATGCCTGACCGCGGTGCTACCCGCGATTCCCTATTGCATCGACCTGATTGGCGGACCGCGCCTCGAGGTGGGCGACGGGATGAGCGCCTTCCGACCGAAGGGCGCCTAGAGCTTCGTCGGGTTCGGCGCGTCGCCGTACACGACCTTCGGGTCGAACACCTTCTCGGTCAACGTGTACGTGAGGCTGAGCGGCTGCTCGTCGTTGGGCGAGACGGGAATGCTCCGGTAGAAGCACGACCGGTAACCGACGTGGCAACTTGCCCCACCTTGCACGTCGACCCGTAGCCACACCGAGTCCTGGTCGTCGTCGATCAGGATCTCGCGTACCTTCTGGACGAGCCCGCTGGTCGCCCCCTTGTGCCACAACTGCCGACGACTACGGCTGTAGTAGACCGCTTCGCCGAGTTCGATGGTCTTGGCGAGGGAGTCGGCATTCATGTTGGCCACCATCAGCACCTCGCCCGATTCGAAGTCGGTGGTGACCACGGGAATCAGACCGTCCGCATCGAACTTCGGGGCGAGTACTCGCCCCTCCTCGACCTCCTCAACGCTCGTTCGGGCGGCATACCAACGGTGGGAGGGCGACGTCACGCCGACAAGGCTACGACCGACCCGTATCACCCGGACGGCGTACCTCCCTCAGGCGAGGTTTACCCAACCACCGACGAGTCCGCTCATGAACCCGCCGTCGACCTGCACGTCGCTGGCATTGAGCCAGGTGAGCACGGGATCCGAGACGAAGAGCAGCACCCGTGCAATGTCGTCGACGGTCGCATCACGACCGGCTTCGCGGGTGACGAGGTCCAGCAGTGGGCCGATCGTCTCCCGGAAGTCCTTCAGGATCGGCGTGCGGACCGGACCGGGGCTCACCGAGTTGACCCTCACGCCGTACTCGCGCAGGTACCGACCGTGTCGTTTGGTGAGCAGGACCACGCACTCCTTCGAGAAGTCGTATGCCCGCTTACCGTCCATCGGATGGTCCCTCACCCAGGCGACACCGGCTTCGTAGTCGGGCGTGTCGAGCAGACGCTGAATCTCGTCGAGATGTGCCTGCCATTGGGCACCGGCGATGGAGGCCACGTTCGTGACCGCTCCCCCGCTTCGCATCCGGCCGATCAACAACTCGGTGAGCATCCGCAGACCGAGCACGTTGACGCGCATCGTCACCTCCGGATCCGCGGTACCCGGGACTCCGGCGATGTTCAGCAGCACGTCGATTTCGCCGTCGATCGAGGCGGCTGCCGCGACGATCGTGGCGGGGTCGGTCATATCGACGCGCACGACTTGCGCAACCGGAAGTCCGACCTCCTGACGGTCGAGCGCAATCACGTGGGCACCAACCTCGAGCAGGAGCTCGGTCGTTCGTAGCCCGATACCGGAGGCCGCCCCGGTGACCACGACACGCTTGCCACGGAACCCCACGTGGGGCGAGATGGGCGGACCGGCGGTCGTCACGTCGAACGACTAGTGAGTTTCACCGCGACGGTACGGGATACCCGCCATCGCCGGCGGTCGGAGACGCTGGCTCGCCGTTGCCAGCACGACCAGCGTGGCGAAGTACGGCAACGACTGGGTCAGTGACTCGGGCACGTCGTCGATGGCCAAGTAGGCGTAGGCCGCCACCACGGCGACGAACGCCGTGACGACACCGCGCATCGTTGATCGGTTGACGACGGCGAGCACCATGAGCAGTACGGCGGCGAGGGCGACGAACAAGAAGAGCGCCGAGATGGCATCGCTCGCCACCAGCTTGACTCCCTCCGCGTAGCCGAACAGCGAGGCACCACCCAGCACACCGAGCGGCCGCCAGTTGCCGAAGATCATCGTCGCCAGACCGATGTAGCCGCGACCCGCAGTCTGCCCCTGGCGGTAGTACGACGATGCGACGACGGCGAGGATGCCACCGGCATAACCAGCCAGACCACCGCTCACGAGGAGTCCGAGATAGCGCAGTCGGATGACGTTGACTCCGAGCGTCTCCGCTGCGACGGGAGACTCGCCGGACGAACGCAACCGCAGGCCGAAGCGGGTACGCCAGAGGATCCAGGCCGACAAGGGCACGCTCGACACGCCGATGACCGTGCCCCACGACAGGTTGTGGGTGAGCCCGTACAGGATGCCACCCAGGTCACCGAGGAAGAACCACCCACGTTCCTCGAACCATGACAGGACATTGGGTGACTTCCAACCGAAGATCTCGCCGCCGGCGATGATCGGCATGCTGAAGCGTGGAATCGCCGAGAGCTGAGGTGGCGACTGACTGACTCCGCCGCCGGACTGCCCGACGAAGACCAGGTCGCTCAGGTAGCGCACACCGAAGAAGGCGAACAGATTGAGCACGACACCCGAGATGATCTGGTCGACGTTGAAACGGACCGTTGCGACCGCATGTATGAGACCGCCGAGCATTCCGCCGACAACGGCGAGGAGCAAGCCGACCCACGGACCGAACTGCCAGGCACCCCAGCCACCGAACCA
>JBIJCI010000008.1:0-40422 GCA_044344715.1 Ilumatobacteraceae bacterium
GCGTGATGTCTAGGGACTCCCCGTAGGGGTGAATCGTCGCGTTGGGGAGGGGGATTGCCCTTAGTCGTCGAGGACTTCGTAGCGCCGACGAGCGAGGCGCCAACCATGCTGGGTTCGTTCGTAGCGGTCGTGCAGGACCGCGATCCGCGCACCGAGCGCACCGCTGGCTCGTTGGTAACGCTCGGTCACGGTGATTCGTCCGGTGGCGGTGCCACCCGCTTCGTCGGCGGCAAAGAGCACGACCTCGGGACTCTGCAGCGTCCAGCGATCGGCGGAGTAGTGCTTGGCGAAGAGCGTCTGTAGCTGTTCGCTACCCCGCGCCTGCCCTCCGTCGGGCATCACGATCTCGCCGGTGGCCGTCCAGAAACTCACCCACGTCGAACCGTCACCCCGAAGTTGTGCGTCCGCAAGTGCCGCCAGGAGCTGTCGGAGCGCTGCATCAGTGATTGCGGTAGGTGCCGCCCCCTTGGCCGAATCGTCGGCCGGGGAGTGTGCCGCGACCGCAGGGCGGGACGTAGTTGGCTTTGCGGTGCGGCGACCCTCACGGATGTCATCGGGCGATAATCCAGTCTCGAACGCCGCCTGGGCCCGCAACGTTCGCATGAGTTCCTTGCGCTTTACGACGCCCTCGTGAGCGGCGAATTGCACCGCCAGTCCGTCGATCATCGCGGTGATTCGAACGGCGGACTGCCTCGGTTGGTCGCAACGGAACTCGCCGGTTTCGTTGCCCCGACGAAGCACCCGCTCCAGGAATGCGATGGACTGTTCATCCAATTGCTGGCTGATGCTCTTCATCAGCGGATTGCGGAGAGCCTCACCCCACGCATCGATCCAGAGCATCCACTCGACGTCGTCGCTACCCTCCGGGACGTAGCTCTCGATCAGTCGCCAGAGCTGGGCGGTTGCGGTTTGACCCAATTCGATGTCACGCTCCATCTCCGCAAGATCCTTGCGCGAGTAGTACTCGAAGGCAGCCGCGAGGAGGGCTTCCTTGCTGTCGAAGTGGTAGTGAATGAGGCTGTTCGAAACGTTCAGTCGTTTGGCCACATCGGCCACGCGGGTTCCGGCGAAACCACGCTCGATGACCACCTCACACGTGGCCTCCAGGATCTCGACCCGGCGCGCTTCGACGGCGAACTTCTTCACGTGGTGACAATACTCACCGTTCGACCCGCCGAACATCGTGCCCAGCGTTGGCGCGAGTGCGTAGCGTCGGATACCGATGCGAAGTACGAGTGTCGGCCCACGACGGGGTCTCTCGACGGGCCGTTTCAAGGTCATCGCCTGGTCGGCGTTCGTGTCGCTCTACGTCATCATCATCACCGGATCGCTGGTGCGACTCACGGGATCGGGACTCGGCTGCGTCGATTGGCCGGCTTGCAACGAGGAACGCTTCGTCGACGTCTCGACTCCCCATGCGGCGATCGAACAGTTGAACAGGCTCTTCACCGGCGTCGTTGCCGCCAGCGTCATCGCAGCAATGGTTGCGGCCCTCTTCGTGGAGCCTCGCTCTGTGCGTGTGGTCAGACTGGCGATGCTCCTCGTCGCCGGAACGGTGGGGCAGGTCGTGCTCGGAGGCATCGTGGTGCTCACGGGACTGCACCCCTTGGCCAACATGGGGCACTTCCTGCTTTCCATCGCACTCATGACCTGGGCGTTCTGGCTCGTCGATGCCATTGCTACGCGGGCGGTCGTTGACACCCGAACGAACTGGGGGCTGAAGTCCTGGTCACTGCAGGCAGGCCAGCGGGTGGTCACGCTCAGCCGCATCGTCGTGGCCCTGACCGTCGTCGCCATCGTCACCGGCACCGTCGTCACGGGCACCGGACCGCATGCCGGCGACGAAACCTCGCCCCGATTCGGGTTCGACATTTCCGACGTTGCGCGGCTTCATGGGGCTTCGGTGGTATCGGTCATCATGCTGTCCCTCGCGCTCGGCATCGTCCTACGTCGGGACGGGGCTGATCGGGCGGTACAGAATGCATTCGAAGCGTTCCTGTTCCTCGCCGTACTGCAGGGCGGTATCGGCTACCTCCAGTACTTCACCGGTGTACCCGTGCCGCTGGTCGCCGTTCACATCGCACTCAGCGTCGCGGTCTGGTTGGCGGCCCTGAATCTTTCGATCACCTCCGCACGTCACGGCCACCCCGACGACAAAGCCGGGCAAGGCCTCCCGCCCGCCCACGGAGGTGTGGCAGACTAATCGGATGCCGAAGGGGACGGGGCGCACCTGGACGACCGTCTTCCTGGTGTTGCTCGGCCTCGGCGGCGGATCGCAGGCTGCACACGCCCAGGTGTCGGACGACCTCGGTGTGATCGGCCAGTTGCAGTACCAGGACGCCGGCGGAGCAAAGGTGGCGGTGGCCGGAGTCGACCTGTCAATCGACGACGTCGGCGGTGCCACCACGGATCAGGATGGGAGTTTCCGGATTCCGGTTCCCGGCCCCGGCGAGTACACGATCAACATCGACGTCGCCACCCTGCCGGCCGGTGTCGGGCTACGCGATGCGGAACGTACGTCGCTCCAGGTCATCGTGAGCGAGAACGTCGATCAGCGGATCATCTTCCCCTTGGTGTTGGCTGGGGCCGACAACGCTGCGGCTGCGACGTCGGAGTCGGAGTCGGAAGGCAACTGGTCCGTGCGCAGGGTAAGTCAGTTGACGCTCGAGGGACTGAAACTCGGTTTGTACCTCGCAATGGCGGCGATCGGCTTGTCGCTCATCTTCGGGACCACCGGGCTGGTCAACTTCGCGCACGCCGAACTGGTCACATGGGGCGCACTCATGGCGTACTTCTTCAACATCTACGGGTTGGTCGGCATGTTCGGATTCTTCGCCGGCTGGCCCGCCCCGTTCGGCAGCGGTGTGAACTTCATCCTCGCCACCGTCCTGAGCGTGGTGATGGGCGGCGTAATGGGTTACCTCGTCAACAGGGTGGTCTTCCGGACGGCACGCAATCGGGCCGTCTCGTTGCTCGCACAGATGGTGATGACCATCGGACTTTCGATCCTCCTGCGGTACGTGTTCCTGTACTACTTCGGTGGCAGGTACCGCTCGTACGGCGATTACTCCTCGCAGCGGGCGAACCGATTCCTCGGCATGGAACTCACCACCCGTGATTCGATTGCGATGCTCGTCTCGGTCATCATCCTGGTTGGTGTCGGAATCGGCCTCACGCGAACCCGAACCGGGCGAGCGATGCGTGCGGTGAGCGACAACAAGGATCTGGCCGAATCCTCTGGTATCGACGTCGAGAAGGTCATCTCCCAGGTGTGGATCTTCGGTGGTGCGCTGGCGGCACTGGCTGGATCCTTCCTCGGATTCGACCAGATCAAGTGGGATCTCGGAACTCGAATCCTGCTGCTCGTCTTCGCCGCCGTCACGCTCGGGGGCCTCGGTACCGCGTTCGGAGCGCTCGTCGGGGCGTTGATCGTCGGCATTGCCATCAACTGGTCGACCCTCATCATCGACAGTGAACTGAAGAACCTGACCGCCCTCGTGGTGCTGATCCTTGCGCTGCTCCTGCGACCCCAGGGCATTCTCGGCCGCAAACAGAGGATCGGCTAACCATGGATTGGGGCTTCATCCTCGAACGGTCGTTCTCCGCGATGATCGGTCCGGAAGTCATGATCTATGCGCTCGCCGCCGTCGGACTCAACGTTCACTTCGGATACACGGGCCTCATGAACTTCGGCCAGGTTGGATTCATGGCGGCCGGTGCCTACGGAGTCGGGGTCACGGTCTTCTGGCTCGACTGGAGTTTCTGGATTGGCATCGTCTTCGTATTCGTGTATGCGGCGGTGCTGGCCCTGCTTCTCGGCAGACCTACGCTCCGGTTGAGGGCCGACTATCTCGGGCTCGTCACGATCGCAGCATCGGAGACGATCCGCCTCCTTGCCCGGTCGCGCGTCATGAAGCCGGTAACCGGCGGTGTCGAAGGCATCGACAAGTTCGCCGAACCCTTCTTCAACCTCAGCCCGTTCCAACTCGGCGCCTTCTATTCGTTCGGGCCGTTCAAGTACCTCGGTCGTGACGTCTGGGTCCTGATGGTGGGCTGGACGCTCCTGATCCTCGTGACGCTGATGGTTCAGCAGTTGATGCGCTCGCCCTGGGGACGCACCCTGCGCGCCATCCGCGAGGATGAGGACGCCGCGCGGGCGCTCGGCAAGAACGCGTACTACTACAAGATGCAGTCTTTGATGCTCGGAGGCATGATCGGTGCCCTGGCCGGACTCATCCAGGTGGTGCAAAAGTCGTCGGTGCAGGCCGACACCTTCAATCCCGTGATTACCTTCACCATCTGGACGATCCTGATCATCGGTGGTCCCGGTCGGGTGTGGTCGCCGATCGTGGGATCGTCCATCTACTGGACGCTCATCGTCTTCGTGGAGAACACCCTGCGCCAGCTCCCTCCCGGTGCACGCGACACCCTGGAGCGGA
The DNA here is from genome assembly GCA_044344715.1 of Ilumatobacteraceae bacterium. Lineage (GTDB taxonomy): Bacteria > Actinomycetota > Acidimicrobiia > Acidimicrobiales > Ilumatobacteraceae > F1-60-MAGs027. The sequence goes on from JBIJCI010000008.1 coordinate 4,440, forward strand.
CCGTCGACTTGTCCGACTTCAACATCGGGATGCTGCGCTTCATGATCGTCGGAACGGGCTTGTTGTTGCTCGCGCGCTACCGTCCCCAGGGAATCTTCGGATCACGAGAGGAGATGGCCCTTGACCGCCGCTGACACCCCGATCATCACCGCCAACGGCGTCGTGAAGTCGTTCGGCGGACTGCGGGCTGTCGATGTTGAACGGCTCGAGATTCGTCGCAACAAGATCACCGCACTCATCGGCCCCAATGGCGCAGGAAAGACGACGTTCTTCAACCTGCTCACCGGATTCGACCAGGTGGACGAAGGGACCATCACGCTCGACGGTGAGGACATCACCGGCACCCCACCCCACCGCCTGGCGGCAAAGGGGATGGTTCGAACCTTCCAACTGACGAAGGCCCTCGCAAAACTCTCCACGATCGAGAACATGAAGCTCGGGGCGCTGAACCAACTCGGCGAGAAGTTCTGGGCCGCCCTGATTCCCGGATCGTGGTCGCGACAGGAACGCGAGATCGAAGCGCGGGCCGATGCCATCCTCGAGCGATTCAACCTCACCCACATGCGGGACGAATACGCCGGCACGATGTCGGGCGGTCAGCGCAAGTTGCTCGAGATGGCGCGGGCCCTCATGACCGAGCCACGGGTGGTCATGCTCGACGAACCAATGGCCGGTGTCAACCCGGCCCTGGCCCAGAGCCTGCTCGAGCTCATCAAGCAGCTGCCCGCCGAGGGTCGCACCGTCATCTTCGTCGAGCACAACATGGACGTCGTCCAGGAGATCTCCGACTGGGTGGTCGTCATGGCCGAAGGCCGCATCATCGCCGAAGGCACACCTGCGGAGATCAAGCGCAACAAGGCCGTCGTCGACGCGTACCTGGGTGCCCACCATGGTGAGGACCTATCGAAGGTGGAGCTCTCGTGACGGCTACGGTGCTGCTCGAAGCCAAGGACGTCACCGCCGGATACACGCCCGGTGTGAACATCCTCACCAACTGCTCCCTCACGCTGAACAAGGGTGAGATCGTCGGAATCATCGGCCCCAACGGGGCGGGGAAGAGCACCCTGCTGAAGGCGCTCTTTGGTCTCCTCGCCGTGCAGTCGGGGACCATCACGCACCGCGGCGAATCCATCGTGGGTCGTCACGCCCACGAGCTCGTGGAGCGGGGGATCGGCTACGTGCCGCAGCGCGACAACGTCTTCCCGTCGTTGACCGTCATGGAGAACCTCGAGATGGGGATCTACCTGGCACCCAAGCAATTCCGCGAGCGTGCCGACTTCGTTCAGTCGATGTTTCCGCGCCTTGCAGAGCGTCGCAATCAACGCGCCGGCTCCCTTTCCGGCGGGGAACGCCAGATGCTTGCGATGGGTCGTGCGCTGATGATGAATCCCGAGGTCGTATTGCTCGATGAGCCCTCGGCCGGTCTGTCACCGGTGTTGCAGGACCAAGTATTCGTACGGACCCGCGAAATCAACAAGGCCGGTGTCTCGGTCGTGATGGTCGAGCAGAACGCCCGTCGGTGCCTGCAGATCTGCGACCGTGGGTACGTCCTCGATCAAGGGACCAACGCTTACACCGGTTCAGGTGACAATCTGTTGCACGACCCGAAAGTCATCGAGCTCTATCTCGGCACGCTCGCGTCGTAACCAACGTCGCGCATCGAGACCAGCCTCGCCCGTCGGAGCGAAACCCGCGCGTCGTAGCGAAGTCGGCGCGTCGTAACCAACGTCGCGCGTCGTAACGAGCTCCGTGCATCGCCGCCTCAAGCCGCTCGTCAAGCCGGCGGTACAAAAGAAAAGCCCCGCCCGGTTTCCCGGGCGGGGCCTTCCTGTACTGAGACGAACTCAGCTCGCGAAGACGTACTTGTCCAGCGAGGTGTCTGCACCGGCCGCACCGTAGGTGATGATGCGGAACGAGGCAGCGGCGGGCTCACCGGCATCGACGAACTCGTACGGTCCACCAAGACCGTCGTAGTCGATGTCGGCACCGGCCTGGACCAGCGCGAGGCACGACGCGTAGTCGGTGCACTTCTCGCCGTCCTTGGTGACGCCGTTGATCTGGGCACCGATGGAAACGCCGTCGGCGCAACCAGCGATCTCTGCCGCAAGGGCCGAAATCACGATTGCGTCGTAGGTCTCTGCGCCGTAGTCGTAGACGCCGTCAACACCTGCTGCATCGAGGCGGGCCGTGAACTCCGAGATCGACGAAAGGTCGACCGAGGGCACGGTGCCCTTGATACCGGCAAGGATCGAAGCATCGTCGACGAGCTTGTCGAGACCGCTGATGTTTCCGTCAACGCCGTAGACCTTCTTTGCGGTCGGTCCGACGCCACGCTCGTGCATGGTCGAAAGGATCGTGCCCGACTCCTCGAAGCCGATCACAACGACGGCATCGGGATTGGCAGCGACGACCTTGTCGACTTCAGCGTCGAAGGTGTCGGTCTCCGGTGCGTAGGCGAGGAACTCGCTCACGGTGCCACCGGACGACTCAAAGTTGGCCTTGAATGCGTCGGCAAGACCCTGACCGTACGACTCCTGGCGGAACAGCACAGCGGCAGTCGCGGCGCCTTCCTCGATCACGAGGTTGGCGAGCACGCGGCCCTGGAGCAGGTCCGACGGAGCGGTGCGGAAGTAGAGGCCATTGTCGGCGTACTCCGTGAAGTCCGGCGAGGTGTTGGCGGGCGAGAACTGCACCACACCAGCTGACGTGATCTTGTCGATCACGGTCTTCGACACGGCCGAAGAGGCCGCACCGACGATCACCTGCGCGCCGGCTGCAAGCAGACGGTCGACTTCGGTGTTGGCAAGGTCGGTGGACGTGTCGCCCGAGTCACCCTGATTGATGACCGCTGGGTTACCGAGCACGCCGCCGGCTGCGTTGATGTCTTCCACCGCGAATCCGGACGCCGCGATTTCCGGCGGTCCAAGGAATGCGAGGGATCCGGTCACCGGAAGGATGGTTCCGATGTTGAGGGTGGTTACTGCGCAGTCCGACGCGGATGCATCGGTCTCTTCAGTGACCTCCTCGGTCGCCGCATCGTCGCCGCCGCAGGCCGCGAGCACGAGTGCTCCGGCTGCAACGAGCGCGCCGAGGCGACGCTTGTTGGATGTCTTCATTGGTTGTTTCTCCCCCTAGGAGTGGGGCGGTATCGGACCGCCCCTATTGGGTCCCGTCAGGCTACAACGACGAATCGCCCGAAATCCCGACGTTTCGCATGAGTTTCGGGGTGGAGAGGGTCACAGAACGATCCGATCAACCCGAGTTACCGACCGACGGCGGCTTTCTGCAGTCGGTCGCGTAGGGCGACCCCGAGGCCGACCGGGGGCGGGAGCACCACATGAACGATGGGATGCCCGCGTTCATCAACCTCGCGGAGACGCGAATACAGGCTCTTTGCTGCCGTCACCACGTCGGATGAACAGTCGATGACCGGCTCCTCGTCCCGGGGTACGGTGCCCCAGGATTCGTGCACCACCACCCGAGCCAGGGGTGCGTAGTGACGCTCCGACATTCCGGGGGCACGCACACCCGGATTACTCGAGGAGTGGAGTGCGACCTGTATCGGTTCGAGTAGTCGGGTGACGTCCTCACGGGTTATCGCACCGGGGCGCAGGATTCGCGGTGATTCGCCGGTGCAGTCGACGATCGTCGATTCGACCCCGATCGTGCACGCACCGCCGTCCACGACGAGGTCCACCTCGACACCGAGATCGGTAACCACATGCTGCGCGGTGGTCGGCGATACGTGTCCGAAACGATTGGCTGATGGTGCAGCCACCGGCCGACCGAGGCGTCGGATGATCTCCCGTGCGACGGGGTGACCGGGCACACGGACTGCAACCGTGTTCAAACCGCCCGTCGCGACCCGGCTCACGCTCGCCCGGGCATGAACGATGACCGTCAGCGGCCCCGGCCAGGCATGATCGACGAGGATTCGGCAGGCGGTGCTCTGGTGCTCGGCCACGACCGACAAGTCATCCCGGTCAGCGAGGTGAACGATGAGCGGATGGTCGACCGGTCGCCCCTTCACCGCGAAGACCCTGCGAAGGGCATCGTCGTTCGTCGCATCGGCCGCCAACCCGTACACCGTTTCGGTTGGCAGCCCGATGAGCAGTCCTGCGGCGAGCGCCCGTACCGCTGCATCGATGCCGGCATCGTCGGCATCCACCAGCCTCGTCATGACGCGGCGAGGAACGTGAGTACCGAATCGACGAACTCGAGCGACTCCGGGGTGCGGAAGTGGTCCACTCCCTTGATCATGACGAGGCGAGCACCGGGCAACGACGTGACCAGCTCATCGGCCGGCGCCGAGAAGTCCTTGTCACCGAGCACTACCAGGGAGTGATTGACGACCGTGGCGAGATCACCACGTCCGATCGGCATCTCGCGCGGTCGACGCAACACCGCCGCCAAGGCACGCGGATCGTTGTGCACCTCGTTCCCGATCTTGCCGAAGATGCGCGCCGTCAGGTCGCCGGGATCGGCACGACCCTCGAGTCCGGCGATGATGCGCTCCGACCGGGAAGGATCGTGGGGGCGGAATACTCCGTCACCGATCCCGGCGAGAACCAGTCGCCGGAAGGACCGTGGCGAACGAATCGCGGCACGAAGCAGCGTGATCGCCCCGAGCGAGAAACCGACGGCATCCACTTGTCGTCCCGTACCTTCGGCGGCCGCGAGGAGGTGTGCCGCCATGTCCGAATAATCGTTCGGATCGTGCGATTTGGCCGACGAACCGTGGCCCGGCAAGTCGTACGGCACCACCTCGTGCGCCGATTCCCGCAACAGGTCGACGAGCCCGGAACGCACCCAGGTTCGGTCGAACGACCCGGCCCAGCCGTGTACGAGGATCACGGGAACCGCGCCCGTCATTGCAGGACCCGTGTGGTGAAGATCGTTGCAGCCACGGCTCGACGAGCAACAGTAGCCTCGGTTGGTCGGCAAATTGCCGATGGAGGAGGTTCGTCGTGCGGTTCCTGAACGGCCATCCGAACTACGACCTTACGTACAGCGATGTCTTCCTCGTGCCGGGACGCTCGTCGGTGCCATCCCGCCTGGATGTCGATCTCTCCACTCCCGACGGCATCGGTACCACGATCCCGATCGTCGTTTCGAACATGACTGCCATCGCCGGACGTCGGATGGCAGAGACGGTCGCCCGACGCGGCGGAATCGTCGTACTGCCACAGGACATCCCGATCGACGTGGTGGAAACCGTCGTCTCCTTCGTCAAGTCCCGCCACACCACGTACGACACACCGATCACGATGTCCGGTCATGACACCGTCGGAGAAGCCCTGAGTCTGGTGCACAAGCGGTCGCACGGGGCGATCGTCGTCGTCGACGACGACGGTGTGCCCGTCGGCATCTTCACCGAGCACGACGCGATCGGCTTCGATCGCTTCACACAGATCGCCAACGTGATGAGCCGCGAGTTGTTCACGCTGCCGGACGGCCTGGATGCCCAGACGATGTTCGAACGGCTCACCGAAGCGCGGCTGCATTTCGCACCGGTGACGGGTTCGGATGGCACCCTGAAGGGCTGCATCACGCGAAAAGGCGCGTTGCGCAGCACGATCTACCGCCCCGCACTCGACGGTGCGGGTCGACTGATGATTGCCGTGGCGGTCGGAGTCAATGCCGAACCCGCCGAGCGGGCGAAGGCACTGATGGCGCTGGGTGTCGACGTGGTAGTCGTCGACACCGCACACGGTCACCAGGATCGGATGCTTCACGTCGTCGAGGACGTTCGTCGGAACGCCGGAACGACCCCGGTAGTGGCGGGCAACGTGGTGACGGCTGCCGGCACCCGTGATCTCATCAGTGCCGGTGCCGACATCGTCAAGGTAGGCGTTGGCCCCGGCGCAATGTGCACCACCCGAATGATGACGGGCGTCGGACGACCGCAATTCTCGGCGGTCTTCGAATGTGCCGAGGCCGCCAGGTCGTGCGGCAAGCACGTGTGGGCCGACGGCGGCGTGCGATATCCACGCGACGTTGCGCTCGGACTCGCGGCCGGCGCAGGCAACGTGATGTTCGGATCCCTCCTTGCAGGCACGTACGAGTCGGCAGCCGACACCTTGCGTGATGCCGAGGGGAGGCTCTACAAGGAGAGTTTCGGAATGGCGTCGAACCGCGCAGTTCGCAACCGCACGCGCACCGAGACTGCGGTCGACCGGGCCCGCAAGGAGCTGTTCGAGGAAGGCATCAGCACGTCCCGCATGTACCTCGATCCGCATCGCCCGGGCGTCGAGGACATCATCGACCAGATCGTTGCCGGGGTTCGGTCCGCGTGCACGTACACGGGCGCGAGCACGATCGACGATCTCCACGAGAAGGCCACGGTCGGGGTGCAGAGCGCGTCGGGTTACGACGAGGGTCGTCCGATCGACACCAGTTGGTAATGACACCGCTCGTCGTCGCCATCGACGGTCCCGCCGGGGCTGGCAAGTCGACGATTGCGCGGGCCCTCGCGGGGGCACTGCAGCTGGAGTACCTCGACACCGGGGCGATGTACCGGGCGGTCACATTCGAGGTGATCCGTCTCGGACTCGATGCCACGGATGGTGCCTCGGTGGCTCGCGTTGCGCGGGACATCCGCCTCGAACAAACCAGCGATTCCGTCCGTGTCAACGGCGTCGACGCCACTCGGGCCATCCGAACGGCCGAGATCGATGCAGCCGTGAGCCACATCGCATCGAACTCCGAGGTTCGAGACGAGATGCGGACACGACAACGACGGTGGATTGCCGAGCACGGCGGGGGAGTTGTGGAGGGCAGGGACATCGGATCCGTGGTGTTCCCCGAGGCGACCCTCAAGGTGTACCTGGTGGCTTCCGCTCGTGTCCGTGCGGAGCGAAGGGTCGCGCAACACGGCGGCGACGTTTCGGAGATCGTCCGCACGATCGTGGAGCGAGACGAGCGCGACTCGAACCGTGACGACAGCCCGTTGCGCCGCATGCCCGATGCCGTCATCGTGGATACGAGTGACCGCACGGTGACGCAGGTGATCGCCGAGATCGTCGGGCTGCTGGAGGAAAGGGGTGTCGACGTATGACGAAGTTCCGCGCCAACCTGGCGGGCCAGTCCCTGACGTCCCGGGTTGCGTACGTGTTGGTGCGCGGTTTCCTGCTCTTCTTGAGCCTGATCTGGTTCCGCGTCACCGTCAGCGGTCGGGACAACCTGCCGGGATCCGGTGCCTATGTGATCGCACCCGTGCATCGATCGAATCTCGACACGCCCCTGTCGGCGTTCGTAACGTCCCGGCGCGTTCGATTCATGGGCAAGGATTCGCTGTGGAAGAACGAGCACATCGGGAAGTTCCTCTCGTTACTCGGCGGGTTCCCGGTCACCCGTGGCACGGCCGACCTCGAAGCACTCCGACGTTGTGTGACGGTGCTCGACGGAGGGGAGCCACTCGTCATCTTCCCCGAGGGAACCCGCCAGAGCGGACCGACCATTCACCCGCTCTTCGATGGCCCGGCGTACGTCGCCCTGAAACGTGGGGTACCCATCGTCCCCGTCGGCATCGGTGGAACGGAGCGGGTCATGCGCAAGGGTTCGAAGATGATCTGGCCGCGCAAGTGTCACGTATCGATCGGTACGCCGATCTTCGTCGAGCACGGCGGTGACGGTCGGATCGACCGGGAGCGAATGTCGCAGATCACGAGCGAGTTGGCCCGACGGCTGCAGGACGTCTTCGACGATGCCAGGGAACGCGCGGGCGATTAGCCGCGCAGGAATTCCCGGACGATTCGCGGCAGGTCGAGCGCGTCATCGACTCCGCACACCTCCCGGGCCGAATGCATCGACAACTGCGGAACCCCGACGTCGACCGTGTCGATGCCGAGGCGCGTCGCGGTGATCGGGCCGATTGTGGAACCGCACGGCATGTTGTTGCGCGATACGAACATTTGACTCCTGGCGCCGGCCGCCTCGCATGCCGCAAGAAACGCCGTAACCGACCGAGGCGACGTGGCATAGCGCTGATTGGCGTTCGACTTCACGGCGACACCACCGTTCAGAAGCGGTCCGTGTTTCGGATCATGACGCTCCTGATAATTCGGATGTACGGCATGCGCGTTGTCGCAGGACAGGCACGACGAGCGCGGGAGCATCGACAGGTAATCGCCGCGTGAGAGCCCGAGCCGCTCGGCGAGACGTTCGAGCAGGTGCTCGAGCATCGGACCTGCTGCGCCGGTGACGCTGGCGCTGCCGACTTCCTCGTGGTCGAACAGCGCGGCGACCGCAATCCCGGAGGGTGACTCGAGCGACGAGATGGCCTCGATTGCCGCCCAGCACGACAACTGGTTGTCCAGCCGACCGGATGCCAACAGCGATTGGTCGGACCCGATGACTTCCGCCTTTGCATCGTCCGCCAACATCGCGTGCACGACCGCAACGTCCCGCTCGGCGACTCCGGCAAGATCAGCGGCGAGTTCGCGGATCGTTCGTCGTGCGGCGCCGGTTCCCCAGATCGGACGAAGGTGGGCGTGCTTGTCGAGCACGAGACCGTTCTCGTTGACGTTGCGGTCCAGATGTATCGCCAGCTGCGTCAGACGTGCAATCGGGTGCTCGGAGCGGAACAGCACCGACGAGCCGTCGTGCCGGACGACATGCCCGGCGAGGGCGAGATCCCGATCCAACCATGAATTGAGCAACGGCGACCCGTAGATCTCGACCTCGAGCGTGGCGACGTTCGCGGTCGACCCTTCGGGGTTCGGCTTGACGTGAAGCCCCGGGGAGTCGGTGTGGGCACCAACGATTCGGAAATGGTGTGCCGGCGAGTCACCGACCGCGAATGCAATGAGTGCCCCGCCACGTGTGATGAATCCACGCGAGGACACCGGGCCGAGCTCCGGAAGTTGTGCCGAGGGCTCGTAGCGAACGAAGCCCACCTCCTCCAACCGCCGTGCCGCACTCTCGACGACGTGGTGCGGTGTCGGGGAGGAGTCGAGGAATCCCCGTAGCCGGCTCAGCCGACCGTCATCCCCCTTGGTTGCCGAATGGGATGTCGACGGTGACGTCACGACCCAAGAAACTACACGTGACGTCGCTCGTGTCACCCTGTTGGACACGGGCCTGAATCTGGGCGATGCAGGCGGACAACGCATCCCGCTGGTTGAAACCGCCCCACACGAAGAGCACGAAGAGACCGATGAGGAGCAGCTTCGTCACCACCGAGGACACGAACTTGAGCACGATGAGCACACCGAGTACACCCACCACCATTGCCGCAAGCGACGCATCGCGCGCCGATTGGGCATCGAACGAAGAGAGGTTCATGACGCAGAAGTCTGCCAGTCGCAGCTTCCTAGAATGCGCATATGAGCGACCAACATGTCAGCATGTCGCGAAGCGGACCACCCGAGACGATCCTTCCCGCACCCGACGTGACGGTTGTCCACGAGTTGCGGCAGGCGAGCGCGGTCGAGCCAGCACTCCGCCGGCAGGCCATCGCTGCCGTCGTCGCCCGACATCCGACCTCCCTCCACGGTTGGGCGGCACTGGGGCGGGCCAGCACACCCGGCATCGAGGCGTACATGGCGTTTCGCGTTGGCTACCACCGTGGTCTCGACCTGCTGCGCGCCAGCGGATGGCGGGGTTCGGGGTTCGTGCGCTGGCATCACGAGGCAAACCGCGGGTTCCTCGAGTGCCTCGAAGGTCTGGCCGTGAACGCCGACGTGATCGGCGAGGAGTCGGAAGCCGTGCGGTGCCGCCAGTTCCTGGTGCAGCTCGATCCCCGGGGACGTGGCTGATATTCCGAGCAGCCCGTTCGGCGCAGTGCTGACCGGTGGCCGGAGCATTCGCTTCGGCAGCGACAAGGCTGCCGCACGATTTCGGGGTGCGCCACTCCTTGATCGGGCGCTCGGCATCCTCCGTGCTGCCGGCGTTCAATCGCTCGCATACGTCGGAGGGGCACCGCGAACGGCTGTTCCGCACGACGCAATCCATCTGCCGGATCGCACAGATCTCGATCCTGGGCCACTGCGCGGAATCCTGACGGTGCTCGACCATTGCTGGACGGACGACCCCGGCTCCGCGGGCCCCGATTGTGTCGTCGTCATCGCGTGCGATTTGCCGCTGCTCAGTGCAACGAGCATCACACAACTCGTCGAAGCGTCGTCGTCGTACGACGCAGTCGTCGCAAGCGGCCGCAGGGATCACTGGTCGGTACTGGCGCTGCGACCAACGAGTCGACCGCTGCTCCTTGCTTCGTACCGGGACGGCGCACGATCGGTCGGTGCTGCGACGGGCCGCCTGCAACTCGGGCGCGTACCGGTCGACGAGGACGAACTCGCCAACGCGAACGACACTGCAACGCTCGAGCGAATCATCGCGAACGATTCGCCGAACAATCGCTAGGCTCACGCGCCGTGCCAATAAGGGAAATCTCCGTCGCAGAACTCGGGACGATCCTCGAGCGGGGTGGCGTCATCATCGACGTTCGTGAACCCGACGAGTATCGGGAGGGCCACATACCCGGAGCCCAGCTGGTCCCGCTCGGTACCGTTGCCGAGTCCGTCGAGGTCTTTCGCAAGGCGGTGCCCGTGTACGTCGTGTGCATGACGGGAGGACGCAGCCTGCGGGCCTGTGAATTCCTCCATGAGGCGGGGGTCACCAACGTCGTGAACGTTGCGGGGGGCACCATGGGCTTTGCTGCCCTCGGGCACCAGTTGACCACCGGCGACCAACCGTGACGGTCGCGGTGCCGGCGTGAAGGTTGCCGAGCACTTCGTCGACGACGAATCGGCACTTGCCGACGTCGTACGTGAAGCAGCTACGGCCGACCTCTATTCACTCGATACCGAGTTCCACCGTGAGCGGACGTACTTTCCCCGACTCGCCCTCGTGCAGTTGCAGTGGGGTGCGACCAACGTGCTCGTCGATCCGCTGGCGGTCGATCCGCGCGGTCTGGCCCCGCTCCTGCGCAGCGGCGGACTAGCGGTCCTGCACGCCTCACAACAGGACCTCGAGGTGTTGCAGTACGCGGTGGGCTGTGTGCCCAGCCGGATGTTCGACACGCAGGTTGCTGCAGGGTTCATCGGTTATTCGTCGCCGTCCTTGGCGTCACTCGTGCAATCGCGACTGAAGGTAGCCCTGTCGAAGGGGGACCGACTCACCGATTGGATGCGTCGGCCGCTCACCAAGAGCCAGAGCGAGTACGCGCGTAGCGATGTGGCGTACTTGGAGCAGCTCTACCTGAGCATCCAGGAACGGCTGTCCGAGCTCGGAAGAACCGAGTGGGTGGCCGAAGCTTGCGAGGAGCTGCGCCAGCGCCCGTGGGGGGAGAGCAACCCCAACGAGGCATGGTTGCGGATCAAGGACGCCCGAGCACTGCGTGGCGCATCGCGCGGTGCCGCGCAGGCGCTCGCCGCATGGCGCGAGAAGCGCGCCATGGCCACCAACGTGCCGTTGCGACGCGTGATGAGCGACATGGCGCTGATCGGGATCGCACAGTCGTTGCCTGCTTCGACGGAGTCACTTGCCCACGCCCGCGGCGTCGACGAGCGATACCTCGGCGGCTCCATCGCCCGCGAGATCCTTGCTGCGGTGCGCGACGGCCGTGAACGGGTCGTCGAGATCGAGTCCAGCGGGCACGATCCGCTCGAGAAGCGGTTGCGACCCGCCGTCACCCTCGTCACGGCCTGGATCGGGGAGCTTGCCCACCAGCACGAGATCGACCCGATGCTCGTCGCCACGAATCGCGACATCGTCGCCCTGTTGGCCGGAGGGGACTCGCGGCTGGCGCACGGATGGCGGCGGCAGCTCGTCGGCCACGACATCGAACGACTCCTGGCGGGCGAGACCGGACTTTCGTTCGATCGTGAGGGACGACTACGGCTCATCCCTGCGAAAACCGGGAACGACGAGTAAACTGTCGGACAATGTCCATCGCCTAGGCGGATGGCCCTCGTGGCTCCGCTGCAGTTAACGGAGCCCATCGTGAAAAAGGGACGTCATCGTCGGTTTGAAGAAGCACGTCGTCTGAAGCAGTCCGGTCCCTCCGCAGAGGATCTCGGCCTCCCGGGCCAGAAGTCGGACAAGAGCGAGGACGACGAGTTTGCCGAGATCGCCCAACGGTACGGCGTCGTGTTCGACGAAGACGGAGAGATCGCAGCCGAAGACGGCGAGGACAAGTCCTCCTGAACGAGCTCATTCGAAACGTCGCGATCGTCGCGCACGTCGACCACGGGAAGACAACCCTCGTCGACGAACTGCTGCGACAAACCGGCACCTTTGCCGCCCATCAGCACGTCGTCGAACGGGTCATGGACTCCAACGACCAGGAACGCGAGCGGGGAATCACCATCCTCGCCAAGGCCGCATGCGTCCAGTGGCGTGGTGTCAAGATCAACCTCGTCGACACTCCCGGTCACGCCGACTTCGGGGGAGAGGTGGAACGTGCGTTGGCACTTGTCGACGGCGTACTGCTGCTCGTGGACGCGGCCGAAGGCCCCCTCCCACAGACCCGGTACGTGCTGTCGAAGGCCCTTGCCCAGGACCTGCCCGTCGTCCTCGTCATCAACAAGGTCGATCGCAGTGACGCGCGACCCGAGGAAGTGCTCCTCGACGTCGAGCATCTGTTCCTCGACCTGGCCCACCGTGACGAGCACCTGAACTTCCCGGTGATCTCCGCAGTGGCTCGCGAAGGACGAGCGATGAAGGGGGTCGGCATGCCCGGGGCGGACGCCGACCTCGTCCCGCTCCTCGACGCGATTCTCGACGCAATTCCCGCACCGGCCGGGGACGCAACCGCTCCACTCCAGGCACTCGTCACCAACCTCGATGCCAGCGACTACCTCGGACGACTCGCCATCGGCAGGGTTCATGCTGGCACTCTTCGACGAGGCGACACCGTGGCTCTTCTCGCCAAACCCGTCGATGGCCAGCCCGCGGTGCTGAAGCGTCGAGTTTCGCACCTCGCGCAGTTCACGGGAATCGGACGCACCGAGGTGGAAACCATTGCCGCCGGCGACCTCTTCATCCTCGCCGGAATCGACGAGGTCGAGGTCGGCGACACGCTCGCCGATGTGGACAACCCCGTTGCGCTCGCACGACTCGAGGTGGACGAGCCGGTACTGCGAATGAGCTTCTCCGTGAACAACTCGCCGTTCGCCGGTCGCGAGGGCACGTTCGTCACCAGCCGGCACCTGCTCGACCGACTGAAGCGCGAGACCCTCGGCAACGTGTCGATCAAGCTGCGCGAAACCGATTCTCCGGACGTGCTCGAGGTGGCCGGTCGTGGCGAGCTCCAGTTGGCGGTACTCATCGAGAACATGCGTCGTGAGGGTTACGAGCTGCAGGTCAGCCGCCCGGAAGTGATAACGCGGGAAGTGAACGGCAAGACGCACGAGCCGTTCGAGCGGGGAACCATCGACGTGCCCGACGAACATGTCGGCGCCGTAACGCAGGTGCTCGCCCCGCGGCGCGGTCGGATCGTCGACATGCGGCCGGGTGATGCGGGTCGCACCATCGTCCACTTCACCGCCCCGTCCCGCGGTCTGATCGGCTTCCGTTCGTTGTTGCTGACCGTCACACGCGGCACTGCACTCGTTCACCAGAGTTTCGCCGGCTTCGAGCCCTGGGCGGGCGAAGTTCCGCACAGGCTCGGCGGCGCCATGATTGCCGACCGCATCGGCCAAGTAACCGCCTACGCGCTGGACAATCTGCAACTGCGGGGCACGCTCTTCGTAGAGCCGGGCGACCAGGTGTACGAAGGCATGGTGGTGGGTGAGTGCGCGCGGGGCGAGGAGATGGTGGTCAATGCCGTCCGCGCGAAGGAAAAGACCAACATCCGCACGCACAGTCATGACGACGGCGTGAAGCTTGCCGCCCCCGTGATTCACAGCCTCGAGTCGGCCATCGAATGGCTCGCCGACGACGAGCTCGTGGAAGTGACCCCGAAATCGATCCGAATCCGGAAGCGATGGCTCGGTCTCGAGGATCGCCGGCGGGCGAACAAGAAGTCCTCCTAGCGTTCGAAGGCATGTCGAACCTCGACGACATCATCGACCGTCTTCGGTCCGTGTCGGACGATCTGTCGGATCGCGCGATCCGTTTGTTGAGCGAGGCGTCGAGGGCACGTGCCACCGAACGACCCGAAGAGGAACGCTCGATCACCCAGGCGCGTCGTGCGGTGGAGAAGGCCATCACCATCCTCGAACGGGCGCAGGGACGCGCCCCGAACGACGACTAGTCCGCGCGCGGCTACGAACGTCGTTCGCTTCGCAACGACTCCGCCTTGGCGGATAGGGCGGCAATCAAGTCCTCGAAACTCTTCCGGAACGAGGCGACGCCGTCACGCTCCAGTTTCGTCGCCACATCGGTGAGATCGACCCCGAGCCCCGAGATTCGTTCCCACTCCCTGCGCGCCGAGTCCGGGTCACCGTCGATCGTCCGACCGAGCACACCATGATCATCGAATGCCTCGAGGGTCTCGTCGGGCAGCGTGTTGACGGTATTGGGACCGATGAGCTCGTCAACGTAGAGGGTGTCGCGGTACGCCGGGTTCTTGGTTGACGTCGACGCCCACAATGGGCGCTGCACACGGGCGCCGTAGATGGCGAGGCGCCGGAATCGGGCTCCCTCGTGGCGTTCACGGAACACGGCGAACGCAAGTCGCGCCTGTGCCACTGCCGCCCGTCCGCGAAGAGCGAGGGCATCGGCAGTTCCGATCTCATCCAGTCGGCGATCCACTTCGGTGTCCACGCGCGAGATGAAGAAACTGCCCACCGACGCCACGTTGGATAGGTCGCGGACGCCGGATGCGAGACGATCCTCGAGTCCGGAGATGTACGCCTCGAGCACCTCGGTGTAACGCTCCAAACTGAAGATGAGGGTGACGTTGACGCTCCGCCCCTCGGAGATCATCGTCCGTATCGCCGGAAGTCCCTCGGTGGTTGCCGGAATCTTGATCATCACGTTCGGGCGGGCAATCCGTTCGTGGAGTTCACGTGCGGCCGCCAGCGTGCCGGCTCCGTCGTGGGCGAGCGATGGATCGACTTCGACGCTCACGAACCCGTCGGTGCCGTTGGACCGGCGATGCACCGGTTCGAAGACGTCGAGGGCCGACCCGATGTCGGACAGCACCATCCGCCAGTACGCCTCGATCGGGGAGAACCCGTCGAGCACGAGAGCCCGGAACTGCTCGTCGTAGTCGGTCGATCCCTGAATCGCCTTCTGGAAGATCGTCGGGTTGCTGGTGAGGCCGCGAATCCCGCGGTCCCGCAATGCAGCCAGTCGGCCGTTCGCAATCCATTCACGACGGAGATTGTCGAGCCACGGGCTCTGTCCGTAGTCATCGTGGAGACGCCTCAGTGGGTTCGACATCAGACACCCATCGCGTCGAGGAGGTCGCGGCTCCGCGCAACGACGTTCTCGACCGAGATCCCCAATCTGGCGAGGGCAACGTTCCCGGGGGCGCTCGCCCCGAATCGATCGATGCCGACGGCGTCGTCCGCGAACGTGCTCCAACCGTAGGTACTGCCCGCCTCGACCGAGATGACGGGGACGCCGATCGGTAGGACGTTGGCACGCACCGTTGCATCCTGCGAAGCGAAGAGTTCGGGGCACGGCATCGACACGACGCGGACCGGTACGCCGTCCGTCTCCAGCACGTTCGCCACTTCGATGGCCAGCGCAACCTCGGTACCGGTAGCGACGATGATCAGGCGGGGCGCGCCGTCCGGTTCGCGCACGACCGTCGCACCTCGCTCCACCGCGCGACCGTCCCCGACGATCGGGGTGTTCTGTCTCGACAGGACGAGCGCCGTTGGTCCGTCATGGTCGCAAGCCTGCCGCCATGCCATCGCAGTCTCGTTCGCGTCGGCGGGTCGCACGACACGCAAACCCGGGATGACACGTAGCGATGCGAGATGCTCGACGGGTTGGTGGGTCGGGCCGTCCTCTCCCACACCGACCGAATCGTGCGAGAACACGAACACGACCTTGGCCCGGGACAGCGCCGCGAGCCGAATGGCCGGACGCATGTAGTCGGCGAAGACGAAGAACGTACCGACGGCCGGGAGGATCCCGCCGTGGAGCGCCATGCCCACGGCGATCGCCCCCATTGCGTGTTCGCGGATGCCGTAGTACACCTGCCGGCCCTCCGGATGTTCGGCCGAGAGGGCGATGGCTCCACCGATCTTCGCTCCCGTGTTGCCGGTGAGATCCGCCGCGCCAACGAGGAGCCCGGGCAGATCACCGAGCGACGCGTCGATTGCCTTCTGCACGGCTACTCGCGTGGCGAGGGCAACCTTCGGGTCGAACGCCGGGGGACCCGACGTCCACTCTTCGCTGTGCGGTGGGTGCCACGCAGCCCGCCATTCGTCTCCTGCACGGGCCGCGACATCGGCGTGAGTGCGGCTCGCCTCCGCACCGCGCTCGCGAGCGTGCGCGCGAATCGCATCGACGACCGCATCGTCCACCCAGAAGGGACGGTCGGGAATACCGAGCACCTTCTTCGTTGCCGTGACATGGGACTCGGTCAGCGGGTTCCCGTGGGCTTCGTGCTTGTCGGTGAAATCCGGTGACGGTGCGCCGATGTGCGTCTTCAGAACGAGGAGCGTCGGCGATCCACGGTGCGCTCTCGCCCCGAGCAACGCACGTTCCAGCGCGTCGAGATCCTCACCGATGTCCCCGAGATTCACCACGTTCCACCCGTACGAGGCGAAACGCTGGGGGACGTCGTCACTGCACGTGAGACTCGTTGAGCCGTCGATGGTTATGCCGTTGTCGTCGAAGACGCACACCAAGCGGTCGAGTTCCTGATGACCGGCCAGCGACGCGGCTTCGTGACTGATGCCCTCCATGAAGCAGCCGTCACCGGCCACGACGAAGACATGGTGATCGTGCAGCTCCGCACCGAATCGTGCGCGCAAGTGCCGCTCCGCGATCGCCATTCCCACCGCATTCGCGAAACCCTGACCGAGGGGACCGGTGGTGACCTCTACGCCGGCGGTATGTCCGCGCTCCGGGTGTCCCGGAGTCGATGATCCCCACTGGCGGAACGAGCGCAGGTCGTCGAGTTCGAGGCCGTAGCCGTTCAGATACAGGGACGCGTACTGAAGAATCGACGCGTGGCCGTTGGACAGGATGAAGCGGTCGCGATTCGTCCACGTCGGCTGCGCAGGGTCGTGACGCATGATCCTGCTGTAGAGCACGTGGGCCAGTGGTGCCAACGCCATCGCCGTACCTTGATGACCACTCTTTGCCGCCAAGGGCGCATCCATCGCCAGTCCACGGATCATCGCCACGGCAAGGCGGTCCTGCGCAGCCGTGAGCCTCAATGCCACGGGAGCGACGATAGTTGCCGCGGGTCGCCGTGTCCGCGACACGCGTAACGGGACGTCAGGCTGACGTAACCGGCGGTAGCACGGTGAGCGGGACCGACAACCACGGACCCGAACCGATTCGGCAGTGCGCGAGGACCTGCCCGTACTCATCGATCGGGAGCTCCGCCCGTACGAGCCGGTAGGTGAACTTCCCGGGTTCCACCGTGAACGGCGAGACGTTCTGCGCGAGGGCGGGGACCCTCTCCGGATCGACACCGGGCCGCTGGAAGACCACCTGGAGCACGCCGTTCCCGTCGTCGCCCGACGGGCAGTGGATCAGCACCACGAGATGCGGGGACAGCGTGCAGGGAACCGGATGGGGAGCCGACTGCGAGAAGAACACACCAGTGAGGTCGATACGGGTGGACGGCCCCTCGACCTGACGCATCGCGAAGTTCTCGACGAACAGCGCAGCGACGACGTGCATGCGCAACGAACACTACCGTTGTGGGTCGTGGTCGGACGTCGAACGCTGAATGAGCGCGACTCCAAGCTCCTACTCGGCGAGTACGGTGCGCGAATCTCGCGGGAAGCGATCGTTGCCGCTCCGGACGAGGCCGTCGGAGCTGCCGAACGAATCGGATATCCGGTGGTCGTCAAGTTGGTCGGGGATCGAATCGCACACAAGAGCGAGCGCGGACTCGTCCGGCTCGGTCTCCGCGATGCGTCCGCAGTACGCCTAGCCGCCGAGGAGCTGTGGAAGTTGCGACGTAGCGAGGACGGCGAGGTTGGCATCCTCGTCGCCGAACAGGTGTCGGGGAGTCGCGAGCTCATCGTCGGGCTCGTTCGTGATCCGGCATTCGGAGCCGTCGTCCTTGTCGGCGCAGGCGGCGTGACGGCGGAGGCGATCAGTGACACCCAGATGCGGATCGCCCCGGTGGATCGGGCCACGCTCGACGACATGCTCGAGTCGCTCGACTCCAAGCGGGTCTACGCCGAGTTCCGTAACACCCGACCGGTCGACCGGAATGGCCTGTGGCAGATCATCCACGCCCTCACGCAGCTTGCGGAAGCCCGCAGTGACGTGGTGGCCGTCGATGTCAATCCCGTGATCGTCACTCCATCCGGCGAGGTTGTCGCCGTCGATGCACTCGTCGAGCTATCCCTCGGCAACCCGGCCGTTGCACCGACACCGGCACATGGGGAGCGCAAGGTTCCACGTCATCCCGACGACGGATTCCGCGCGCTCCTCGATCCACGCGGGGTCGTGGTACTCGGGGCATCCACGCACCCGGGGAAGTTCGGCTTCGTGTCGCTGCACAACATCCTGGTGAGCGGGTTTCGGGGCAGGGTGGCTGCCACCAACCTCGCGCGCGAAACGGTGCTGGGAATCGAGACGGTCGCTTCCGTGGCGGAGCTCCCCGATGGCGAATTCGATCTCGCGTTCTTTTGCACCCCTGCGAGCGCCAACGAGGCGCTCATCGTCGAGTGTGCGGCGAGGGGGATAAAGGCCGCCTTTCTCACCTCGGCGGGCTACGCCGAGTCGGATTCCGCAGGCCGTGCCGCCCAGGACCGGCTCGTCGAGTTGGCCCGTCAACACGGGGTCCTGCTGGTCGGTCCGAACGGTCAGGGAATCGTCAGCACCCCGAGCCACCTGTGCGCACAGATCGTCGCCCCGTATCCGCCGCCCGGTGCGATCTCCATCGCCAGTCAGAGCGGCAACTTCGTCAGCAGTTTCATGAACCTTTCCCGTGCAACGGGGGTCGGCGTGTCGCGTGCGGTTTCTGCGGGGAACGCGGCGGCCGTCGATGTCGCGGATCTCGTGGAGTGGATGTCCCGCGACGATGCAACGAAGGTGGTGCTTTCGTACCTGGAGGGCGTCAGCGACGGAACTCGCCTGCGCGAGGCGCTCGCACTCGCGACGAGTCGCAAGCCGGTGGTGGTCCTGAAGGGGGGTGCCTCGGACGTAGGTGCACGCGCTGCCGCAAGCCACACCGGAGCGCTCGCCTCGAACGATCGTGTCTTCGACGGAATGTGCCGGCAATTCGGCGTCGTTCGGACAACCTCGGTGGAAGAAGCATTCGATACGGCGGCACTCCTTGCCACGTCTCCACTTCCACGTGGCAACCGCGTTGCGATCCTCACGACCGCCGGTGGTTGGGGAGTGGTCACCGCCGATGCCCTCAGCCGCGATGGAGTGCTGCAACTCGCCGAACTCTCCGACGACGTAATGGCGCGGCTCGACGAACTCCTGCCGTCCCGCTGGTCGCGAAACAATCCCGTTGACTGTGCAGGTGGAGAGACTCGCGATACCATCCCAGCGGTTCTGGAGATTCTCGCTGCGAGCGAGACCGTCGACGCCGTCGTCTATCTCGGTATCGGCATCCAGTCCAACCAGGCACGTCTGATGCGGGAGGGCGGCTTCCATCCGGATCACGGACTCGCACGAATCGTCGAGTACCACGAGCGGCAGGACGAGCGATTCGCCGAGGCTGCGGCCGATCTCGCCGAGCGCCTCGGAAAGCCGATCCTCGTCGCAACCGAACTGGCGGTCGCGGATCCGTCGAACGCCGGACCGGCAGCCGTCCGACGCCGCGGTGGTATGTGCTTTCCGAGCGGTCCGCGTGCAGTGCGTGCCCTGGCCCACGCCTACTCGTACGCCCGCTACCGGGGCCACTCGTCATGAGCGAGATTCGCCGCTTCTTCGCCGACCTCCGAGGAAAGCTGCAACGTTTCGACGACCACGTCGTCACGAGCGACCCGCAGCGCGCCATTGCCGGCATCATCGTGGCGGCCGTCGTCGTCTTCGTACCGCTCTTCTCGGCCTTCCAGGTTGCACGTGCCGCCGATTCGCCGGGCGGCGCGATCGTCGATCCGAGCTCGGACGACTCCGCGGTCGGACAACGCATTCTCTCCGTTCGCCGGATCGCGGGCACCGCGGCGCTCGAGAGTCGCGCCGCACAGGTGAGGACCAAGCTCGGCAATCTCGCGCGGCGCATCCCCGGTCAGTCGTGCCTGATTGCCACCATCAATGGACGGATGCTCGCGAGCGTCGCGGGAAGCACTCCATTGCCACCGGCGAGCAACATGAAGCTGCTCGTTGCAGCCGCTGCACTCGAGGTGCTCGGTCCGGACCACCGCTTCGAGACACGGCTGGCCGGAACACGGTTCGGTTCGACCATCGCCGGCAACCTGTGGCTCGTCGGAGGCGGCGATCCACTGCTCAGTACGCGCGCCTACCCGGCCACCCAGAAGTTCACGACCGTGTCACCCACGTACCTCGATGCACTCGCCGACGAGATTGCATCGAGCGGCGTCCGATTCGTGTCCGGATCGGTCATCGGTGACGAGTCCCGCTACGACGACGAACGGTTCGTTCCGACGTGGGGTGACGGAATCCGCGCGATCGAGGCTGGGCCGCTCTCGGCACTACTCGTCGACGATGGAACGATCGTCGGCGAGCCGCTGAAGCCCGCGAACCCTGCCGTTGCCGCGGCCACCGTTCTCACCCGTCTGCTCGAAGCGCGCGGAGTCCGGGTGCTCGGCACTCCCGCCAGTGGTGTGACCCCCACCGATGCCCCCGTCCTCGCTCGTCTCGTATCGGCGCCGTTCGCCGCCAGCCTCGTCGACCTGCTCTCGAACAGCGACAACAACGCGGCCGAGCTGCTCTTGAAGGAGATCGGACTCGTCCGCCTCGACCAGCCGACGCGGATTGCAGGACTACAGGTGATGGCCGACGTCCTGGCAGCGAGCGGTGTTCCCATGGACGGCGTGGTTCTCGCCGATGGTTCGGGGCTCGATGGTGGCAACCGCGTGACCTGCACGACGCTCGTATCGCTCCTCAGTGTCCACGGACCTGCCTCTCCGATCGGGCAGGCGCTCGCATTGGGCGGCACTACGGGCACCCTTCAGGACGTGTTTACCACTGGACCAGCGAACGGTCGGTTGCGGGCCAAGACCGGCACTCTGCGCAACGTGAAATCGCTGAGTGGTTTCTTCCCCGTGGGCGACGGCGCCATAACGTTCGCCCTCGTCCTGTCGAGTCCCGGTGTTTCGAACCAATCGGCGTACCGTCCGGTGTGGGACGACCTCATCAACGCTTTCGCGGCGTACCGGACCGAGCCGAGTGCGGAGCAGTTGCTTCCTGGATAGACAGGAGGCATGCAGTTCGACCCCGTCGAGACGTACGAACTGGTGCGCGACTACGCGAAGCAGGAGACCGTGGGTCCGCTGCGCGGTGCCTGGCGGTGGCTCGGATTCGGGCTCGTCGCGGCATTCTTCATGGCACTCGGCATCGTGATCCTGCTCGTGGCGGTGCTTCGTCTCACCCAGGACCTCGTCCTTTACACGTGGTGGCCGGACAAGGCCGACGGACTCTCGTTCGTCCCGTACCTGGTGACGCTCCTCGTTGGTGCCGTGGTTTCGGCGGTGGTGTTGTCACGAATCTCGGTCTTCGAACTCAACCGGGGCAAGTGATGACCGACCGGGGGAGGATCACGAAGGAGGATCTCGAGCAGCGCTTCAAGGTCCTCCAGGATGACGTCTCGACGATCACGGAGACGAAGAAGGCGTCGCTGACGATCGTTGCCGTCGGCGGCATTGCGCTCGGTCTGCTCGTGGCGTACCTGCTCGGGCGTCGGGGCGGTCGTCGCCGTCGGGGCTACCTCGAGATTCGTCGCTGACCATGGGAGTCGTCACGATGGTGTTACGTATGGTCGGGCGTACCGCTTCGACGACGTTCGTCACCCGGGTTGGACGGCGCTATCCCATCGTTGCGGTCGCACTCCTCGTCCTGCGCTGGTGGCGTCGGAACTCGATGCACGCCGACCGCACCACGGTACGAATCCGTCCCGGAGAGTCGCTCACCATCTCGGATCGTTCGCGCTGACATGTCGTCGCCGTTGGCAGCAGGGGAGCGGGTGCTCTTCATCGACACGAAAGAGCGCAGGTACCTCGTGACCCTCGCCGAGGACGGCGAATTCCACAGCCATGCAGGCTTCGTGCCGCACTCTCGGCTCATCGGCTCACCCGAGGGTGTGACCGTCGAGTCGACGAAGGGCGCGCGCTACGTGGTGATGCGCCCGACACTGGAGGACTTCGTGCTCGAGATGCCGCGGGGCGCCCAGGTGATCTACCCGAAGGATCTGGCGCCGATCTCGATGCTTGCCGACATTGCACCGGGTCATCTCGTCTTCGAATCCGGTATCGGCTCGGGCGCCATGTCGATGACGATGCTGAGGTCCGGCGCCCGTATCGTCGGCTACGAGCAACGGGAGGATTTCGCGGCCCGCGCCCGCAAGAACGTCGCCTCCTTCCTCGGCGAGGACGCGCTCTCCAGGTTCGACGTGCACATCCGCGACTCGTACGCCGGCGTCGACGTTCCACCCGCCGGACGATTCGACCGCGCGGTCCTGGACCTACCCGAGCCGTGGCGCGTGATCGAACATCTCGACGGAGCCATGCATGCAGGTGGTGTCGTCGTTGCGTACACGCCGAGCATCACCCAGGCGGTACGCGTGCGCGAATCGTTCGCCGCAAGGCGGGGAGTGTGGGTGGCGATGCGCACACTCGAAGTGCTGCATCGCACCTGGCACATCGAAGGGGAATCGGTCAGACCGGACCACCGGATGGTTGCCCACACGGGATTTCTGACGACTGCGCGGCTGTTGACACCGCGCTAAGGACGATTTACGGCTCGATGAAGATGCACTCGCCGGGGCATTCCTCGGCGGATTCGATGACGGCATCGAGGTGCTTGTCGTCGAACGTTGCGACACCCTCGGCTCCCTGTGGATTGCCCTTCGCGGTGGCGAACACCTTGTCGCCTTCCTTCACGTAGGCGAGGCCGTCGTCGAGGAGTGTGAACACTTCGGGAGCGATCTCCTCGCAGAGCCCGTCGCCGGTGCAGAGATCCTGGTCGATCCAAACCTTCATGGGGTTTCACGATACACGGAGTCCCACTAGGTTCAGGGCATGCCCGACGAGACATCGGCGCGACTTCGTGCACTTGAGGAGCGGCTGCTCGAGACGAAGGGTCACCTCGCCACGGCGAAGGCACGCAACGAGAAGCTCGAATATGCACTACGGGAAGCCCGCGACCATGTGGCGACGCTGCGGGAGGAGGTGGAGAAGCTCACCCAACCACCCTCCGCCTACGGCGTCGTACTCGGCACCAACGACGACGGCACGGTCGATGTCCTCACGAATTCGCGGAAGATGCGCGTATCGCTCCATCCGGAAATCGACCCACAGATGCTCCTACGCGGCAGCGAGGTGGTACTGAACGAGAGCCTCAACGTGGTCCTGGCGAGGGGCGCCGAGGCAACCGGGGAGGTGGTGTCGCTCAAGGAAGTACTCGAGGACGGGGTGCGCGCGATCGTGACGGGTCGCGGGGACGATGATCGGGTCTGCGAGCTTGCCGACGTGTTACGCGGGGTGCACCTACGTAGCGGCGACCTCCTACGACTCGATTCACGTACCGGCCTGCTGCTCGAGCGCCTCGCCCAGCCCGAGGTGGAACACCTGCTCCTCGAGGAGGTTCCCGACGTCTCCTACGACGACATCGGCGGACTGGACCACCAAATCGAGGCGATCGCCGATGCCGTGGAACTTCCGTTCCTCCACGGGGACCTCTTCGCCGAACACCACCTGCCCGCGCCGAAGGGAATCCTGCTCTACGGCCCTCCCGGCTGCGGCAAGACACTCATCGCCAAGGCCGTCGCCAATTCGTTGGCCCGAAAGGTCGCGGCCCGCACCGGCGCCGACAAGGGGAGGAGCTACTTCATCAACATCAAGGGTCCGGAGCTCCTGAACAAGTACGTCGGCGAGACCGAACGCCAGATCCGCATGGTCTTCCAGCGCGCGCGAGAGAAGAGCGAGGAGGGCTGGCCGGTCATCGTCTTCTTCGACGAGATGGATTCGATGTTCCGAACGCGCGGCACCGGGATCTCGTCGGACATGGAATCGACGATCGTGCCGCAACTCCTCGCGGAGATCGACGGAGTCGAGGGACTGCGCAACGTGATCGTGATCGGTGCCACCAACCGCGAGGACCTCATCGATCCGGCGATCCTGCGTCCGGGCCGGTTGGACGTGAAGATCCGCATCGAGCGCCCCGATGCCGCTGCGGCCCGTCAGATCTTCGCGCGCTACCTCAGCGCCGAGGTGCCGGTTGCCGGATCCGAGGTTGTGCGATTCGGCGGTCTGGACTCGGCCGTGACCGCCATGATCGATGCGACGGTCGACGCGATGTACGCAACGAGCGAGGACAACAGGTTCCTCGAAGTCACGTACCAGAACGGGGAGCGCGAGATCCTCTTCTTCCGGGACTTCGCTTCCGGCGCGATGATCGAGAACATCGTGAGGCGCGCCAAGAAGCTCGCCATCAAACGATTGCTGGCCGGAGGGGAGCGGGGTGTGTCGACCGACGACCTCGTCTCATCGATACGACAGGAATTCAGCGAACACGAGGATCTGCCGAACACCACCAACCCGGACGACTGGGCAAAGGTTTCGGGACGCAAGGGTGAGCGGATCGTCTTCATACGCACGCTGACCCGCCACGAGGGATCCACCGGGGGCAAGGCAATCGAGCGGACCGCAACCGGCCAGTACCTGTAGCGATGGCGATTCCGAAGGTTTGTGGTATCGAAACCGAGTACGGGATCGTCGTTCGCAATGCCGACCTCAATGCAGTGACGGCGAGCTCGTTGTTGATCAATGCGTACCTCGGTCGTACCAGCGTGCGTACGTCCTGGGACTTCTTCGACGAACAGCCGGGCAACGACGCACGGGGCCTCCTGCTCGGCGAGATGCTGGCCCCGGAGGTCGAAACCCAGCTCGTGAATACCGTCCTCACGAACGGGGCGCGCTACTACGTCGACCATGCACACCCGGAGTGCTCGACACCGGAGTGTCGTACCGCCAGCGAGGTGGTTCGGTACGACCGCGCCGCAGAAGAGATCCTCCGGCTCAGCATGGAGCGAGCCGCGGCTCAGCTACCCGAGGGCGGAGAAGTGGTCGTGTACAAGAACAACTCCGACGGCAAGGGCAACAGCTACGGCTGCCACGAGAACTACCTCGTCGATCGTGGCCTACCGTTCGGACGCCTCGTCTCGCAGATCACACCGCACTTCGTCACCCGACAGGTGTTCGCCGGCGCCGGGAAGGTGGGTTGCGAATCTCCGGGGTCGCTGCCCGGGGACGTCGGGTTCCAACTGAGCCAGCGGGCCGACTTCTTCGAGGAGGAAGTGGGACTCGAGACCACGCTCAAGCGTCCGATCGTCAACACGCGGGACGAGCCGCACTGCGACCCGACGAAGTACCGGCGACTGCACGTGATCGTCGGCGATGCGAACATGAGCGAGATGGCCACCTACCTGAAGGTCGGGACGACCGCGATCGTGCTGGCCATGATCGAGGATGACGTGTTGGATGACGACGTCGTCCTGGCCCATCCGGTCACGGCGATCCGTCAGGTGAGCAACGATCCGACGCTCAAGACGACGGTGACGCTCGCCAACGGGAAACGAGCGCGCGCCCTCGACGTGCAGTGGCACCTCCTCGAGCGGGCACGGGTGTGGGCCGATCGATTCGGCCTCGACGCGGTGACGGTCGACGATGGCAAGCGGATCCTCGACGAGTGGGAACACGTGCTCACCGGTTTGGAACGCGACCCGGACAGCGTGGCCGATGTGGTCGACTGGGTTGCGAAGAAGAGACTCGTCGACGGGTATGCGACTCGCCACGGACTCCATGCGACGGATGCGCGCCTGAAGGCGATTGATCTCCAGTATTCGGACCTTCGACGGGATCGCTCCCTGGCGGCTCGATGCGGACTGCGAACGATGGTTGGCGACGATGCGGTTCGGACTGCGATCGACGCACCGCCCGAAACCACACGTGCGTACTTCCGTGGGTCGTGCCTCGCAAAATTCGCCCCGAACATCGTGGCGGCGAACTGGGATTCCATCGTCTTCGACATCGGACGCGAACCCCTGAAACGGGTGCCGATGATGGAGCCCTTGCGGGGAACGAAGGAATTGACCGCCAACCTGATTGCAACGTCGGCCACGGCGGCGGAACTTGTCGCCAAGTTGGGGGCCGAAACACCGACCTGAGGAGCGGGTCAAGCGACTTGCTATGGTGCTTGCCATGGCCGAACGTACGCAGAAGCAACGGACCACACCACAGCGCGACAACGAAACCGTCCGCGAATCCGAGTCGGCAACCACGACCGAGAGTGGCGACCGTCTGAAGGCCGAGCTCGACGACCTCCTGGATGAGATCGACGAGGTTCTGGAGACGAACGCCGAGGATTTCGTGAAGAGCTACGTACAAAAGGGCGGGGAATAGTCCCGTCTCGAGGACCGAAGCAACATGACGATGCCACGCTTTACCGCCGGCGACGACCCAGGGGCGAGCTTTCCCGAGCTCCTGCGGCGACTGGGAATCGATCCGTTCCCTGCGACGCTGGTAACGGGGGAGACGTCGCTCCCACACGCGACCACGTGCCTCGCCCTCACCTACGACGGTGGAGTCGTGATGGCCGGCGACCGTCGCGCGACCGCGGGCAACCTGATCAGCACCCGATCGGTGGAGAAGGTGGTCCAGGCCGACGAGCTGAGCGGTGTGGCGATTGCGGGCACCGCGGGACCGGCGATGGAGATGATCAAACTCTTCCAACTTCAGCTCGAGTACTACGAGAAGGTCGAGGGACAGGTGCTCTCACTGGAGGGCAAGGCCAACCAGCTCTCGATGATGGTCCGCTCAAACCTTCCGGCCGCAATGCAGGGGCTCGCAGTCGTCCCGCTCTTTGCCGGCTACGACCCGCTCGCTGGTCGCGGTCGTCTGTGGGACTTCGACGTCACCGGGGGCCGGTACGAAGAGCGAGACTTCGTTGCGGTCGGCTCCGGGTCGATGCTGGCGAGCACGGTCCTACGCGTGGGCTGGCGCAAGAACCTCCCACGGGTTGCCGCCGTCGAACTTGCGGCTCGAGCCCTCTGGGAGGCGTCGGATGCAGACACCGCCACGGGAGGCCCCGACGTCCTGCGCGGCATCTACCCGATCATCGCATCCATCGATGCCGGCGGTTGGAGCCGCGTACCCGACGACGAACTCGTTGGCACCTACGAAGCCATCATGAGCGAGGTGCGCTCCCGATGAGTATGCCGTTCTACGTCTCGCCCGAACAAATGATGAAGGACCGGGCCGACTACGCCCGTAAGGGAATCGCGCGTGGTCGGGCACTGGTGGCACTTCAGACGCCGTCTTGCATCGTGATCGTCGCCGAGAACCCGTCAACGACACTGCGCAAGGTCAGCGAGATCTACGACCGCATCGCGTTCGCCGGCGTCGGGAAGTACAACGAATTCGACCAATTGCGCGTCGCCGGTGTCCGCGCGGCCGAATTGCGTGGATACCAGTACTCACGCAACGACGTCGACGCACGGAGCCTCGCCAACCAGTACGCCCAGGTGTTGGGCGACGTCTTCTCAACCTCCGGACCCAAGCCGCTCGAGGTCGAACTCCTCGTTGCCGAAGTAGGCGACACCCCGGCACACGACCGCCTGTTCCACATCCTCTACGACGGCACGCTGCTCGACGAAAAGCGTTTCTGCGTGCTCGGCGGCGACGCCGAAGGAATCACTAGACGTCTCGAGGCTTCATACCGCGATGACCTCGAGCTCCCCGCAGCGATCAAGCTGGCAGTTGCCGCACTCACCGGACCGGATCGCAGCCTTGACGCCACCGACCTCGAGATCGCAACCTTGTCCCGCAACGGCCGCCGTCGCGTATTCGCCCGGATCGTCGACGAGGCGGTTGCCGCCGCACTGCGCTGATGTCCGCGGCGGAACCGTCGCGGCGGATCTACGGCATCGAGACCGAGTACGGCGTCACGTGCACACTGCGCGGCCAGCGCCGATTGAGCCCCGACGAGGTCGCGAGGTACCTCTTCCGAAAGGTGGTGTCGTGGGGGCGGTCGAGCAACGTCTTCCTCGAGAACGGAGCGCGGCTGTACCTCGACGTCGGTTCCCACCCCGAATATGCGACCCCCGAATGCGACTCCATCCTCGAGTGCGTGACGCACGATCGAGCCGGGGAGCGGGTGCTCGAGGGATTGGTCGTCGGTGCGGAACAGCGACTACGGGACGAGGGAATACGCGGGACCATCCACCTGTTCAAGAACAACACGGATTCGGCCGGCAACAGCTACGGGTGCCATGAGAACTACCTGACGACCCGAACGGACGACCTGTCGTACTACCCGGAGACGCTGATTCCCTTCTTCGTCTCGAGGCAGATCTATTCGGGGGCCGGGCACATCCTGCAAACCGCGAGGGGACCCGTGTTCTCGATCTCGCAGCGCGCAGAGCACATCTGGGAGGGCGTGAGCAGTGCCACCACGCGCAGTCGGCCGATCATCAACACGCGGGACGAGCCGCACGCCGACTCCGAGCGTTGGCGCAGGCTCCATGTCATCGTCGGGGATTCGAACATGAGCGAGTACACCAACTTCCTCAAACTCGGGGCGGCGGCCTGCGTACTCAGGATGATCGAGGACCCCGCGACGATCCTGCGCGACCTCACGCTCGAGAACCCCATCAGGGCAATCCGCGACATCAGCCACGACCTCACCTGTCGACGAAAGGTCCGTCTTGCGAGTGGCCGGGAGCTCTCCGCCCTCGACATCCAGCGCGAACTCCTGGATCGCGCGTTGCGATTCGCCGACCAGCGCGGATTCACCCAGGAGGAACAACGCGCACTCGAGATGTGGGAACGCTGCATCGTCGCACTCGAGAACGATCCGCTGAAGCTCGACAGGGAGATCGATTGGGTCATCAAGTACCGCATCGTCGAGGAGTTCCGCGCACGGCACGGGCTGGCGCTCGACGACCCGCGCGTGCAGATGCTCGACCTCCAGTACCACGACATCGACCGCAAACGCGGCGTGTTCTACCGGATGCAATCACGGGGAATGGTCGAGCGGGTGTGCGACGATGCGAGCATCGATCGCGCCCGTGACGTAGCTCCACAGACGACGCGTGCACGACTCCGTGGCGAGTTCATCAAGCGCGCCAAGGAACGGAAGCGCGACTTCACGGTTGATTGGGTGCACATCAAGCTGAACGACCTCCAGCAGCGGACCGTCCTCTGCAAGGACCCGTTCCGGAGCCACGACGACCGCGTCGACAAGCTGATCGCCGGCCTCTGAACACCACCGCCGCATCCCGGGCCGCACGTGCGTCGTAGTGACGTTTGCATCGTCCCGCGCACCCGAACGCAACTAGCGTGGCGGCGTGATGGATGAGCCCACGGGCACCTCGCGCCGTGTCTCGAACCTACGGTCGTTGCGCGAATGGATTCTCGTCATCGTCATCGCGGTCGTCGTCGCGACGGTGCTACGAACCTACGTGGTGCAGCAGTTCTACATTGCCGGTCCGTCGATGGAAACCACGCTCTTCGGTGACGACCGGGTGCTCGTGAACAAGTTGGCCTACCGCTTCGGGGATCCCGAGCGCGGGGACGTCGTCGTGTTCGATCGCATTACGACGAATGGCGACACGATCCACCACGATGACCTCATCAAGCGCGTGATCGGATTGCCCGGTGAGTCGATCGAGATTCGCGACTGCGTCGTGTTCGTCAACGGAACCGCACTCGTCGAACCTTGGCTGGATGCCGCACTCACCGACCTGACGGAAGATGCCGCCACGCGATGCGGCACTCCCGACATTCCGCCGACGACGGTCGGTGACGGCCAGGTGTATCTCGTCGGAGACAACCGACCCCTGTCGTTCGACAGTCGGATGTTCGGTCCGGTGAACGCCGATGTCATCGTCGGCAAGGCGGTGGTGGTCATCTGGCCGCCCCAGGACATGCAACGCCTCTAGGACGTCGATGGGCGGAGCTCCGCTCGTCCGGCATCGACCATTCGGTCGACCCAGTCGCTGTACACACCGTCGACTCCCATTCGCAGGAGATCCACCAGCGTGTGATCGAACTGGGCATCCCAGGCGAAGGCCAGGCGCCCGAACCGGTGCGTGAGCGCAACGAGGCCGCCGTTCCAATCGGAGTGGTGCATGTTGAGAGCCGTTACACCCAGTTCCGTGAGTCGCGCGAGACGTCGCTCGGGGCCCTCCCGCATCGTCGAGAGTCGGGACGAATCAACGAGTAGGAGATCCGCATGCTCGGAGGCAATACGTTCGAGGAGTTGGAAGGTCTCGCAACAGACGTAGGTTCGCCCGACACGACCCGGCCTGGCGAGCACCGCGGCGCGAACCTGCGGCCAAGCGGCCGGGTCCTTCACGTCGAGCGAGAGGGCAAGACCCATCGGGTCGGTCAGTTCGAGAAGTTCGTCGAGGGTCGGGACGTGGTCGGGGAGATCGGCTTGGTCGATCTCGGCCAGCATCCTGCGCCGGAGTCGTGAGCCGACCCAACCGTCATGGACAAGCACCGCCGTACGGTCCCTCGTCAACCAGACATCCGACTCCAAGCCCGATGCACCGAGTCGAATGGCGAGACGGAATGCAGGCAGGGTGTTCTCCTGCTCGTGCGCCCGTGCCCCACGATGCGCGAAGAGCAGCGGCGGCTGCAGGAGGGACGGTAAACGTTGCTGCACGCGGAAACTCTAGGAGCGGGGACCCCGACGCCTCGTAGGCTTGCCCACGTGTTCAATCTCTCGGGCACCGAACTCGTCTTCATCGCGGTTCTCGGTCTGATCGTGCTCGGCCCCGAGAAGCTGCCGAGCGCCATGCGCCGTGCGGGGAAGATCTACCGGGAGGTCCGGAGCATCTCCGGGAACGTCCAACGCGAGGTTCAAAAGGTCATGGATGAACCGATGCGGCAGATGAAGAGCCTCGTCGAGGAGCCGGCCTCGGAGACGAAGAAGGTGGCGAAGCAGGTCAACGACATCTTTGCCGGCAAGATGCCGCACCTCGCCCAGCCCCGCAAGGATGCGTCCGCGGCGCCGGCCGACCCGAACGACGGGTCGGTCCGATCGCCGGACGAACCTGGCGTTGGCAGCACTGCACCAGCGCCGCCGCCGGACACCGAAGCGGGAAGCTGACATGGTTCGCACCCGTCGCAGTGCCAACGACATGACGATCATGCAGCACCTCGCCGAGCTGCGTACGCGACTGGTCGTCTCGATCTTCGCGATCGCCGTCGGTGCGGTGGTACTACTCCTGGCGTACGAGCCGGTGCTCAACTTCCTCGTCTCCCCGTACCGCAATCTGTGCGCCGAGAACGAGGACCTGAATTGTGACGGCTCGCTCTACGCACTCGGACCCATCGACGGTTTCGCCGCGCGAATGCGAATCGCCGCGTGGGGTGGGGTCGTTCTCGCACTCCCGATCGTCCTCTGGAACATCTGGCGATTCATCGTTCCCGCCCTGACCAAGCGCGAGAAGCGGTACTCGTACTTCTTCGTCGCATCGTCGGTCCTGCTCTTCGTCGTGGGCGCCCTGCTCGCGTATTGGACGCTCGACCGGGCACTCGAGTTCCTGATCGGCTGGTCGGGTGCCGACGTCACCCAGAACTACCAGATCAGCAAGTACGTGAACCTCGTCGTTCTCATGATGCTGTCGTTCGGCGTCGGATTCCTGTCTCCCGTGCTGCTGGTCTTCCTCCAACTCGTCGAGGTCGTCACACCGCGAACCCTGATCACGCAATGGCGGTATGCCATCGTCAGCATCTTCATCGTGGCGGCCGTGATCACACCGAGCGGTGACCCGATCACACTGATGGCCCTGGGCGTTCCACTGACCGTTCTGTACCTCATCGCCGTAGGCATCGGCGCAGTCGTCCTCTGGCGACGCCGCAAGACGACCGTCGAGTGAGCGACCAGGCTCGCCAGCGCCGACTGGCGCGATACGGCTTCGCACCCGACCCGTTCCAAGAGCGGGCGTTCGATGCGCTCGATGCGGGGGAGTCGGTGCTGGTGGCGGCGCCGACTGGTTCCGGGAAGACGGTGATTGCCGAGTACGGGTTGGAGATGGCGGTCGAGGCCGGCAAGCGCGGTTTTTATACCGCCCCGATCAAGGCGCTGTCGAATCAGAAGTACCACGACCTTTGCGCGCACTACGGCACGGATCGGGTCGGATTGCTGACCGGCGACAACGCCCTCAACGTCGATGCGCCGCTCCTGGTGATGACCACCGAGGTACTTCGCAACATGATCTACGCACGCTCCCGGAGCCTCGAGCGCCTCGGGGTCGTGGTCCTCGACGAGGTGCACTTCCTCCAGGACGAGTACCGCGGCCCCGTCTGGGAGGAGGTGATCATCCATCTCGACCCCGAGGTCCGGTTGGTTGCCCTCTCCGCAACGGTGTCCAATGCGGAGGAGATCGCCGACTGGCTATCGACGGTTCGTGGTCCGACCCGTGCGGTGGTTGAGGGGAAGCGACCCGTCGATCTGCACAACATGTACGCCTACGGGGACAAGAGCACCGACGAGATCGTCCTCGTCGACACCCTCGTCGACGGCGCCGCGAATCCGAAGGTGCTCCGACTGGAGGATGGCGAGCGTGGTTCGCAACGCCGTCGTGGCGGGCAGCGGGCGAGGTCGAGGATGTTCCCACCATCGAGGCTCGACATCGTCGACGTACTGCGCGACAACGACCTGCTCCCGGCGATCTACTTCATTTTCAGCCGCAACCAATGCGACGAATCAGCCGCCGCCTGCCACAAGGCCGGGGTGAGACTCACATCGGAGGCGGAGCGTTCCGAGATTCGTGACATCGTCGATACCCGAGTGGCGGGCCTCTCCGACGACGACCTGGCGGCACTCGGTTTCACCACGTTCGCGGCACAAGTGGAGTCGGGTATCGCGGCCCACCATGCCGGCATGGTCCCGACGTTCAAGGAAATCGTCGAGGCGCTCTTCGTGCGCGGATTGGTCAAGGTGGTGTTCGCCACCGAGACATTGGCGGTCGGCATCAACATGCCCGCCCGCGCAGTGGTGATCGACAAGATGTCGAAGTTCACGGGCGAACACCACCAGATCCTGAAGGCGAGCGAATACACGCAGCTCACCGGACGAGCCGGTCGCCGGGGCATCGACACGCTCGGCCATGCAATCGTCGTGTGGAATCCCTACGTGAGCTTCGAGCAGGTTGCGGCGGTGGCCAACAGTCGAACGTTCCGACTCGGCTCGGCATTCCGAACCACGTACAACATGGCGGTAAACCTGGTTCGAACGCACTCGCCGGAGGAGACCCGCCATCTCCTCAACCTCTCGCTTGCGCAGTACCAGGCGAGCAAGGGCGTCGTGGAGGTCCAGGCCCGCATCACCAAACGACAGAAGGAGCGTGACCGGCTTCGCACCCAGGCCCATAGCGAGTTCGGCGACATCGACGAGTACCGACGACTGTTCGTGAAGGATCCGGGCGAGCGCGACCGGACGGAAATCGAGATGAGCTTGATGGCGCTGCGTGCGGGGGACGTTGCCTGGTTCGATGATCACGTCGGCCTCGTGCTGAGCACCTCGGTTCGTGCCAAAGGCGTGAAGGTCAAGGTGCTCTTCGCCAACCGCGCACTGCGTGCGCTGACAGCCGACGAGTTGGTGCACGCGGTCCGAACCGCCACCCACCTCCCGATCGACGCAGCGGCGGTAACCGGCCACAAGGGTCAGATCATCGACCAGGCCGACCCGCGGGTCCTGCGCGAACTTGCACACCGTCTCGGGCGACTCAAGATCGACAAGCCGAAGAGTCCGCCCGCCGCGGCCCGCACCAGCCATCCGTGCGCGAACGACCCCGACCTCAAGTTCAAGCTCAACGCGGCCAAGTCGGCGGATCGGATCGACCGCGAGATCACCCAGATGGCGGGACGGGTCGACAAGGCCGCCGAAGTAGTGAGCCAGCGCTTCGACGACGTAGTGAGCCTGCTCGAACGATGGGAATACGTACGCAATTGGCGACTGACGGACCGGGGCACGCTCCTTTCGAGGGTGTTCCACGAGTCCGACCTGCTCGTCGCGGAGGCGATCGCGTCGAAGCTGCTCGACGGTCTCGATCCCACGTCGCTCGCCGCGCTCTGCTCGACGTTCGTCTACGAGTACCGGAGCCCCGACCCTGCACCGGATCCAATCTTCCCCTCCACGCAGCTGCGCTCGCGATTCCGACAGATTCAACAGCTCAGCATCCGGCTCCAACGCGACGAAGCCTCGGCCGGTCTCGGGCAGCACCGGTCGCCGGACGCCGGCTACGTCGCAACGGTGGCGCGCTGGGCCGGAGGTGCCGAGTTGACGGACCTGCTCGACGACGACACGACGCCGGGCGACTTCGTGCGAACGATGAAGCAGCTCATCGACCTCCTGCGCCAGATCGCCCAGCACGCACCCGACGAGGTCACGCGTGCGACGGCCGACACCGCGGTTCACCGCGTCCTTCGTGGCGTGGTACTGAGCGCGAGCACGATGCCCATCGGTGGTGCCGCGTGACGATCCAGAAGGGTGCAGCGTGGGGGCACGTCGAGTCAACCCCGTTCACTCTCGTCGTTGCCCCCGACGAACATGCCGCCGCCCGCGCAATCGGGCGAGGCGCAACGCACGTTCAGCTCCTGTCGGGAGACCTGCTCCGGGCACTCGGCCCCGTTGGCCAGCAGACCCGATTGGCACCGGGCCAGCCCTCGCTCCAGCTGCCGTGCGACGTGATGCGCGTGTCGATCAACGAGGACGAATCGTTCGCCGCCGTCGGCAGTGTGATCATCGGGTCACACTGGAGGCCACGTGCATGGCTGGCAACCGGAGGATTCCTCGGCGATCTGAACGTTGCGCCGCGGGCCCACCCGAACGACGGCATTCTCGACGTCCTCGGCTTCGATCCCGGACTCGGCGTGCGAGGGTTGCTCACCATCCGCCGGCGGATGAGCCGGGGGGACCACCTCCCGCACCCGATGTTGTCGATGCACCGCGACGCGGACTTCGAATGGGCGAGCAACGACGTTCGAGGGGGGCCGGCCCGGGTGGTCGTTGACGGGCGGAATCACGGCCGGGCACGGCGAGTCCGTGTCGTCGTTCACCCGGATGCGTTCACGCTCTGTCTTCCGACCGGGGCCCATCGGTAGTCTTTGCCCATGCCGCTCGATGCCAACCAAATCGACGAACTGAAATCTCGCGCCCGTGCCGACATCGACCGTCGCGCGGCGGACCTCATCGCCGCGAGTCACGAGATCCATGCCCATCCCGAGTTGAACTACGAGGAGCGGTTCGCACACGACCTTCTCACCCGCATGATCGACGACGCCGGGCTGCCCGTCACCCGCGCCGCTTACGGCATCGACACGGCGTTCGAGACCAAGGTTGGCTCCGGTGGACTGAACGTCGCCGTTCTCTGCGAGTACGACGCCCTACCCGGCCTCGGTCACGCATGCGGGCACAACATCATCGCCGCTGCCGGGCTCGGGGCGGGTTTGGCCCTCGCGGCGTTGGCCGATCACGCTGGCGGTCGCCTCACTCTGATGGGCACCCCAGCAGAAGAGGGCGGTGGCGGCAAGGTGGAGATGGCCCGGGCCGGTGCGTTCAAGGGCGTCGATGCAGCGATGATGGTCCACCCGGCGGATCGCGACCTTGCCCGAATGAACGCCATCGCGATCCAGCAGGCGCTCGTTCGCTACCACGGCCAGGCCGCCCATGCCGCCGTTTCCCCGCACCTCGGGCGCAATGCACTCGATGCCGCCGTCCTCGGCTACATGAACGTGGCAGC
>JBIJCI010000009.1:0-40370 GCA_044344715.1 Ilumatobacteraceae bacterium
ACCGTCGAGGGCGAGACGCTGTGGGTCGTCGGCGGAACCGCCGTCGCCCATCGGCACGAGCAAGGTGCCGGTCTGCTCGACGACGATGTCGCCGGCATTGTGGTTGCGGTACGGCTGGGGAACCAACAGCAACGTTCGTAGTGAGTCGCGATCGAAGCGCCCCTCTCTGTCAACCGACAATGAGGCGACGGTGGTGTCGCCGTCGGAGTTCGTGTAGTTGACGTAGGCCGTCGACCCGTCCGGTGAGAACGCAAGCCCGAGCAGACCCCGCTCGCCGTCACCATCGGTGAGGTCGGAGATGTCAAGCACGGGCATCGAGCCGAGGACGCCGTCCAGGAACCGGTGAATCGTGCCCGCCCGCGAGACGAAGTAGACCGCGGCGTCCCCGGCCCGCGACGCCGCATCGACCGGCTGGTCGATCGAGGCCGCCTTGGCCAGCGCGATTGCGCTCGTGCGTGGATCGCCGCCCCCGGATTGTTCGGCGGGTATCGACTCGTCGTTCGTCGGTTCGTCGCCAACTCGTGGTGACGGGGCGTCCACTCGTTGCGCGCCGCAGGCCGCGAGCGTTCCGATCAGCAGCACCAGCGCGGTTCGTCGCACGTCAGGCCGTCGCTGCGTCGAGCCCCTCGAGCAGGGTGTTCCAGCCGAGCACCGCGCACTTGATGCGCACGGGGTACTTGACGACTCCCTGCAGTGCCTCGATGTCGCCGAGCGGGACGTCGGCGGGGGCGGTGCCGTCGTCCTCCTCGATCGTCATCATCCGCTTGAAACGCTTCGCCACTGCCCGAACTGCATCCAGCGGCTTGCCCTTCACCGCCGCGGTCATCATCGAGGCGGACGCCTGGCTGATCGAACAGCCGTGACCACTGAAGCGAACGTCGTTCACCACGCCGTCGCGTACGTCGAGGTAGATCTTGATCTCGTCACCGCAGAGCGGATTGGTTCCCTCCGTGCACGTCGCCGGAGGTGGGAGCTCGCCCTTGTTGCGCGGCGTGCGGTAGTGGTCGAGGATGACCTCGCGGTAGAGGTCTTCGAGGTTGCTCATCGTGTTGGCCGCCGTTCCGTTCCTAGAAAATACTGCTCACGTCGTCGAGCGCCCCGACCAGGGCGTCGACGTCCGACTCGTCGGAATACAGGTACATGCTGGCGCGGGCGGTGGCGTTGGCCCCGATGAGGCGCATCAGGGGCTTGGCGCAATGGTGTCCGGCCCGAACGTAGACGTTGTGCTGGTCGAGAACCTGGCTCACGTCGTGGGGGTGCACGCCGCGGAACGCGAAGGAGAACGTGGCCCCACGTAACTCGGGGTTCGTCGGGCCGTGGATGGTGATGTCCGCGCCGTACCGGTCGGTCAGGGCGCGGTAGGCGTAGTTGGTCAGTTCGATCTCGTGGCGTCGAATCTCGCCCATACCGATGCCCGCCAAGAAGTCGACGGCGGCACCGAGGCCGATGACCTCGACGATCGGTGGTGTACCGGCCTCGAACTTGTGCGGCAGTTCGGCGCACGTGAAGTCGTCGAGCTTCACCTCGCTGATCATTCCACCCCCACCGAGGAACGGTGGCATCGAATCAAGCAGGCTTTCGCGCGCCCAGAACACCCCGACCCCGGTCGGACCGCACATCTTGTGGCTGCTGAACGCGAGCATGTCGGCGCCCCAATCGCGGACGTCGGTCGCCATGTGCGGCACCGACTGGCAACCGTCGACGATCGCCAGCGCGCCGGCGGCTCGTGCCGCTGCGCAGAGTTCCCTCACTGGATTGATGGTGCCGAGCACGTTGGACATCGAGGTGAAGGAAAAGACCTTGGCACCGCGCAACAGTTCGTCGATCGACGAGAGATCCAGCCGGAAGTCGGGGGTGAGCGGTACCCAACGAATCGTGACACCCTTTTCCTTCGCGAGCATCTGCCACGGAACGATGTTGGCGTGGTGCTCCATGTGCGTCAGCACGACGACATCGCCGGCCACGAGGTTGGCACGTCCCCACGACTGCGCGGCCAGGTTCAGCGACTCGGTCGCGTTCTTCGTGAACACAACCTCGCATGGTGACCAGGCATTGATGAACCGCGCGACCTTGCCGCGTGCCGACTCGTACATGTCGGACGCCTCCGATGCGAGCAGGTACGAGCTGCGCCCGATCGGTGAGTACGACTCGCGCATGAACCGCGACATGGTCTCGATCACCACCTCGGGTTTCTGCGAGGTGTTGGCACTATCGAGGTAGTGGATCGGCTCTCCGTTCACCCGACGCTGCAGCATCGGGAACTGCCGACGAACCGCAGCGAGATCGAGGGTCACGGCTACTGCCTGCGGAACGAGTCGTAGCCGGACTTCTCGAGACTGGCGGCGATCTCCATGCCGCCGGTTGCCACGATGCGGCCGTCGACCAGCACGTGGATGAAATCGGGTCTCACCTCGTCGAGCAGGCGCTGGTAGTGCGTGATGAGCACGATGCCGAGTCGTGGGCGCGCCGCACGCACCTCGCGGATGCCCTTGGCGACGATTCGCAGGGCGTCGATGTCGAGTCCGGAGTCGGTTTCGTCGAGGATCGCCAGGTCCGGTTCGAGCATCGCCATCTGCATGATCTCGTTGCGCTTCTTCTCTCCGCCGGAGAAGCCTTCGTTGAGGTGGCGGTCGACGAACCTCGAGTCCATGCCCAGACGCTTCATCCAGTCCATTGCGGCGAGACGCAACTCGAGGATCGACAGGTCGATGCCCTTGCGTGCCGACAATGCCTGCCTGAGGAACTGCAGGACCGAGACGCCGGAGATTTCCTGCGGGTACTGGAACCCGAGGAAGATGCCGTTCTTGGCGCGTTCGGTGGTCGACCACCCGCCGATGTCGGATCCCTTGTAATGGACGCTGCCGCCCGTTACTTCGTAGGCGGGGGAGGCGAGCAGCGTGTTGGCCAGCGTCGACTTGCCCGAGCCGTTCGGCCCCATGATCGCGTGGATTTCGCCCTCGTTGACGAGGAGCGAGAAGCCACGGAGTATGTCGTTGTCGCCCTCCACGGCCTTGGCATGAAGATCGTCGATGCGCAACAATTCGCTCACCCCCGCAACGCTATTCGCGGGTGGGTATTTCCACTACGCCGATAGGGGAAATTGCGCCCGTGCGTAACGCACGCCACAGCGATGAATCATCCGGCGCGCAGTGCCCGCCATATGGAACGGTACGAGCCGTACTCCAGATCGGTGGTTAGGTAGCCCGCCCGTTGCAACTCGCGATGGTACGCAGGCAACGAGCGGAACGGGATCCCTGCATCGACGTGGTGCGAGAGGTGAAAGCCGATGTTGAACGGCACGAGGAAGAACCTGGCCAGCGGGGTCTGGCGAACGGAGTGCGTGGCGATGCGCCGGTCGTCGCTCCGCCGCATTCCGCCGTGTTCGGCGACCGACCGCAGTCGGTTGATGACGCGCCACACGGTGAGGTGCGGGAGCAACCACAGCACGAGGTACGCCTCGGGAACGCCGAACGCGACGCTGACCGTGATCAGCGCGATCTGCACGGTGAGGATCCTTCGTTGTGAGCGGCGGGTCAGGGGGTCGGCGCCGCGCAGACCCGCGAACTGCTGCTTCAGCAATCTCCAACCGGTGCGTCCCGTGGCGTCACGCCACAACTTCCGGTGGAAACTGTCGCGGGTAATCGGATAGTTGGCGTACAGGGGGATGTCCGGTTCCTCGGGACCGAACTCGTCGCGGTGGTGCGCCATGTGCACGCGACGGTAGGCATCGGTATTCGTCAACGCCGGGTATCCGATCAGCCATCGACCGACCTGATCGTTCACCGATTTGCGGGTGAACAAAAGACGGTGCGCCGCCTCGTGCATGAGCGACATGAACTGGGCGTGGGCGCGACCCATGAGCACGATGCCGACCAGCCATCCGATGGGGTGGTTCCACCACAATGTCACCGCAACCACCGTTGCGGTTTGCGCGTACACCGAGGCGATGCTCAGGGCATTGCGGAAGTCGGCGATGCGGCGCAGTTCCTCACGCCAGGCGGCGTCGGGTCGGGCATCGTCACGTAGTCGGGTACCGGCGAAGTTCGTAACGGGCAGCGTCGCGGGAGCCATGCCGCCGAGTCGTGCCGCATCCATCACCAACCCCGTGCCACCCACTCGTCGAGGTGCGGACGTTCGGCGCCGATCGTGGTGTCGGCTCCGTGTCCTGGGAGCACGATCACGTCATCGTCGAGCCGGAAGAGCGAGTCGCTGATCGACGAGATGATGGTGGTGAAGTCCCCACCCTCGAAGCTCGTATTGCCGGGTCCGCCGGGGAAGAGCGTGTCGCCGGAGAAGAGCAACGGTGTTCCCTCGACACGGAAGCAGATCGAACCCTCGGTGTGACCGGGAGTGTGGATGGCGTGCAGTCGGAGTCGACCCACCTCCACGACCTCCGTGTCGTCGAGGAACACGTCGTAGCCGACGTCCTTCAAGCGGGGCGCATCCAGTGCCGTCACCGCCACCTCGTACCCGGCCTCGCGCATGGCGGGTACCGCCTGGATGTGATCCCAGTGACCGTGGGTCTCGAGAACCCGCCGCACGCCCAGGTTTCGACACAACTCGAGGAGGCGTTCGTGCTCGTTCGCGGCATCGATCAATACCGCCTCACCGGTGCGTCGGCAGCGCACGACGAAGACGTTGTTATCGAACGGGCCGACTACCACCCTGTGGACCTCCACGCTGCCGTCATGCCAGTGCAGGGTGGTCACGCCCAGATTCTCGCAGCCGCGCGGCCCCGTCGGGGGGCGCGCTTTGGCTCCGATTGGCGGTTTCCGCCCTCCGTCCGACAGTATGAGGGGCATGAACTTTGCCTTTACCGAAGAACAAGAGGAACTCCGCAAGACGGTCCGCGCCTTCCTCGACTCCAAGTCTCCCGAGACCGCGGTTCGCGCCCAGATGGAGACCGAGCAGGGCTTCGACAAGGCGGTGTGGGACCAGATGGGATCGCAGATGGGCCTCATGGGCCTGCACATCCCCGAGGAGTTCGGCGGAATGGGATTCTCGTACGTCGAACTCGGCGTCGTCCTCGAGGAGATGGGTCGCGCACTCCTGTGCGCCCCGTACTTCTCGACCGTGGTGCTCGCCGCCAACGCGCTGTTGCAGAGCGGTGATGACGCGGCGAAGACGAAGTACCTGCCGGGCATTGCGGCCGGGGAGACGATCGCGACACTCGCATCCACCGAGCCGTCAGGCAAGTGGGACGAGGCCGGCATCACGATGACGGCCAAGGGCTCCGGCTCCTCGTTCACGCTGGACGGAACCAAGATGTTCGTGATCGACGGGCACACCGCTTCGCTCATCATCGTTGCAGCGCGAACCAACAAGGGAGTATCGCTCTTCGCCGTCGATGGCAATGCCAAGGGTCTCACGCGCACGGCGCTCTCGACGATGGACCAGACGCGAAAGCAGGCCAAGCTCGAGTTCAAGGGCGTGGAGGCGGCTTTGATCGGAACCGACGGCAAGGGTTGGGAAGTGCTGTCGAGGGTGTTCGATCTCGCCGCCGTCGGACTCGCCGCCGAACAGGTGGGCGGTGCCCAGAAGGTGCTCGACATGGCGGTGGAGTACGCGAAGGTGCGCGTACAGTTCGGACGTCCGATCGGATCGTTCCAGGCCATCAAGCACAAGTGCGCCGACATGCTGCTCGAAGTGGAGTCGGCGAAGTCGGCCGCCTACTACGGCATGTGGTGCGCGAGCGAGATGAACGATGAGCTCGCCTCGGTGGCGTCACTGTCCAAGGCCTACTGTTCCGAGGCGTACTTCCATGCGGCTGCCGAGAACATCCAGATTCACGGCGGTATCGGATTCACGTGGGAGCACCCGGCACACCTGTACTTCAAGCGTGCGAAGTCGAGTGAGCTGATGTTCGGCGATCCGGCATACCACCGCGAGCAACTCGCACAGCGCATCGGCATCTGACCGCCACCACCATCGCGTTCCTGGTCGTCTCGGCGACCCTTGTATTCGCGGTCGCGGCCGTTGCCATTGGTCGCGAGGCCAGACGACTCGACGCGGTCGCTCCGCGTGCGGTGTACGAGTTGGAGGACGCCGTCACCTTCGTGGCCGGGCACCTACCGGAGGCTTCGCAGGCCAGGCTCACCTTCGACGAGGTCAGGAGCCTGTTGGTTGCGCACATGCGATGGTTGCACGCCAAGGGTCTCCAGCCGCGTGACGTCGTCGACCGACGTCAGGACATCGACGAGGAGATCGTGCTCAGCGAAGAGACGCTCACCGCATGGCTGCTCGGCGAGGCGGAACGTCTCGAGATAGAGGTGCTCGACGATGTCGACGTCGTGCACGTGGTGCAGGCACACCTCGCCTACTTCGAGGCGATCGGGGCGGTTGGACCGAGGGCATCCTCGTAGCTGCGATCCGTGTGGAAATCCGACCTCCACACGTTGGTGAACCGCTGCAGACGCGGGTTGAAGTACGGGTCGTCGTCAAGGATGTCACCCCACCGTTCTCCCAACGTTGCAACCTCGGCCTCGATGCGCAGGGCCACCCTGGTCTTCGACTCGAAGTGGAAGAAGCTCGCGTACGGCGTGAAGATCACCTGGTAGCCGGCTTGCTGAACCTTCAGTGCGAAGTCGATGTCGTTCCAGTTGCCGGGGAATTGCGTGCTCAGTCCACCGACCTCCTCGTAGACGCTGCGCCGGGTGAGTAGGCAGGCGGCGATGACGCTGGATACCTCGCGTTGAACCCGGACGTAGTTGTGCGCTCCGCGCACGTCGGCGGGCTGTAGCCGGTACATGTCGGTGGGATCCGGTGTGAACACGTGTCCGGCGCTCTGGATGGAGCGGTCCTCGAAGTGGAGCAT
The DNA here is from genome assembly GCA_044344715.1 of Ilumatobacteraceae bacterium. Taxonomy (GTDB): domain Bacteria; phylum Actinomycetota; class Acidimicrobiia; order Acidimicrobiales; family Ilumatobacteraceae; genus F1-60-MAGs027. The sequence goes on from JBIJCI010000009.1 coordinate 6,815, forward strand.
CGGACCAACGATGCCGACACGTGGATCCTCGAGGATCGCCAGCATCGTTTCGATCGCGTCGGGGGTGATGATTTCGGTGTCGTCGTTGAGGAGCAGGATGCATTCGCCGGTCGAGTGGGCGACGCCGATGTTGTTCTTCAGCGCGAAGTTGAACGCCTTGTCGTAGTCGACGATGAGGAGTCGGTCACCGGCCAGGTCCGAGAGTTGTCGGCGTACCGACTCGGGAGTCGGCGAGTCGGCGACCACCACGAACTCGAGCTCCCCGTACGTCGAGCGCTCGAGCAGGCTGCGCACGGCGTGAACGACGAGCGGTACCGATTCGCCGCGAATCTCCGCGCCGGCACCGCGGGTCGGAATGACGACCGAGACGAGGGGTCGCCTGGTGAGGCGACGGCACACCCGCACGCGTGGCGTGTCGGGATCGAATTGCACGGTGGCGTCGATGCCCCGACGCAGGAGGTGGTCGGCAACGGCCGTGGCGTTCGCCCGTGGCAGGAGGTTCGTGTCGGTGGTGACGTTGAGGATCTCCGGCACGCGACGCACGCGTTCGGTTGCGTCGAAGAGCCTGAGGTTGCGTTCGTGCGAGTCAGCCAGGGCGAGACGATCGATACCACCCGAGGCATCGACCACGCGGCGTCTGGCCACTACGAAGCCTCCGACGTAATCGTGCGATCGCAGGCGTTCCGGTGACCGACCCGGACGACGTTGATAGGTCGGCATACGGTCGGAGCGCTCGATGTCATGGAGGGTGTCCCCGTAGATCACGTCGACATCCTGTGGAACCTCCCGCATCGCCCGCACCGCCTCGCGGGTCACGCGGTCACCGGCCGGGAGGAACACCACCCATTCGGCCCCGGGATCGTCGCCCAACGGGATGCCGCGGCGGCGAATCCAGCCGGGGGTCGCTTGTGCCCCGTGCAGGAGCCAACGACGGCGGGACGGTCCGAGGCGCCGAATCGACGATGCTGTGGCGCCGAGCGCGGAGAGCGACGCGTCCGCGGCGTTGGTGACGAAGAGGCAGTCGTTCAACTACTTCGCCAATCGTTTCTTCAACTGCAGACGAACCCCGGGCGGAATGTTGCGGTACATGAACCGGAGCGGACGCATCCAATCACGGTGTACCCAGTCGTTGGGCCGTTCCCCGAATTGATACTCGGTGAGCGGTCGGCCCGCGCGTTGGAGGAACTCCCGCCTGCGTTGGGCGGCCCTCCGACCGGCGTCCTCGTCGATCGATGACCACCGTTGGAGGATGGCGTCGACCTCCTGCGAATCGCGTTGTTTCACCGCCCGGTCCCGTCTTCCTGCAATCAGATCATCACGTTGAACGCACCGAGGACCCGACCGGCCAGGTCGGTGTCACCGGTGATCGAGACACGACGGTCCGCGGGTGACCAGAACTGGCGTCCGCAACACAGTGCAACGTAGGTGTTGCTGTCCATGGAGATCGTGCACGTCGGACGTTCCGCGTCATCGGTGAAGGCAGCCCTTCCGTCACTGGTGGCAACGTTCATGGTTCGTACGACCGGCCCGGTGACCTCGATCGACACGACGGTGCCGTCGGGTGCCTTGGCACGCTTGCCAACCACCATCGGCAGCGAGCGGACGAATCGACCGAGGCTGTGGTCGGCCGCCGCGCACGCGTCGTTGCCCGGTACGCCGAGCGCGCGGCGCACGTCCTGTTCGTGCACCCAGGCATCCATCACGCGGATGTGCAGGAAGTCGGCGAAGGTTCCGGGCCCCGTCGGGGTCATCATCTCCCGGTTGAAGTAGTCGTCACCGGACGTGCTCAGCGTGTGTCGCCGCTTCGCCTCGATCTCGTGCCACTCGGCGAGCACTTCGGCACCCGTCATGGATCTCCGGGCGTCGATTTCATGCTCGTTGAATTCACCGATCGGATTCCTGACGTTGGAGAGATCGCCGGCACGGTGCGAGGTCGGAGGCTCTCCGTGCAGTCCCTTCTCCGACGACACGAGATGCGCGAGCGTGTCCTGCACCGTCCATCCCGGGCACTCGGTCATCGTCTTCCACTGCCGCTCGTCGAGGGTGACGAACAACGAGTCGAGCGACGTCCATACGTCGAAGAGCATGTCGATCAGGTTCGTCGGGCGGGTCATAGCGAGGGGTTCTGCACGGTCTTCCACTCCCGTGCACGGAGGTAGGGGTTGAACGTGTCGGCGATGTGGGCGAGGTCTGCCTGCGTCTTCGGCACCTTCAGCTCGTACAGACCGGGGAACCGTGAGGCCCCGACGACGAGCTCCCACAGGCGCATCGCGTCGGCGCCGGTTGGCGCCGGCACGACGACGGGACCGAAGATCGCACGTCCGGTCTGCGGCACGATGATCGGTACCCCGAATCCGCCCAGAGAGTCCACCGCATGTTCGTGGTCGTTGCGCACGTCGTCGTGCGTGGTGGGGTCGTCGAGGGCGGCGCTCCAGGCGTCGCCGGGTGCCCCGATGGATGCCAGCAATTCGCGGGCGGTCTCCTCTTCGTAGGGCCGACGTCCCTCGAGATGCAGTGCATTCGCGCTGGCGAGGTACCAGGCACCGCAGAGTTCGTTGTCGATGCGCCGCAACCAGGCTGCAATCCGGAGCGGTGTCCAGCCGTAGGCAATCCTGCGATCCCAGGGCAGCGTCTTGCCTTCGACGTGGTTGATCACTTCCAGGCTGAAGAACTTCCAGTTCACCGCCAACCCGCCGTGGCGCTGCACCTCGCGGATCCAGAGCGACGTCTGGTGCGCGTAGGGACACATCGTGTCGAAGTAGAAGTCGACTGCGCCAGCCGCCATACCTGAACCCTAGGTTAGATTTGTGGCGTGAAGCGCCCCGGTCGTTTCGAACACACCCGGTTCCTCGGGGACAAGCGCACCCAGCGGGTATACGACGTGGATGCGGTCGCGGATGCCGCGGTCATCGACGAGATCGTCTCGAGCAACTCCGGCATTTGTTTCGCGCCCGATTCGCTCGCCGAGGCCCGCAACCGTGGGTACCGACTCGCAACCGCGTGAACGGCTCGTTCCGAAGCGGGGAGTCGACGCTTCAGCGCTACCTGAACAGGGGGTCGTCGCGACCCGGCGCCCGACCAGCCGTGTTGCTGTGCCACGGGTTTCCGATCGGACCCCAGGATGCCCGGCACTCGGCAAGCTCGTTCCCCGAACTCATCGACCGCATCGCCAACGAACTCGGTTGGGCCGGAATGACGTTCACGTTCCGAGGATGCGGAAACAGCGAGGGCGACTTCTCGCTGCAGGGTTGGATCGAGGACGTTCGTGCAGCCATCGACCACGTCGTTTCCGAAACCCAACCGACGCAGGTGTGGATGCTCGGCACGAATACGGGCGCATCGATCGGGTTGTGCGTCGCCTCCGACGATCCGCGTGTCAGCGGCTGTGCGTTGCTCGGACCGCGGGCCGACTTCGACGACTGGGCCGAGCAGCCGCGCCGCTTCCTCGAGCACACCCGCGAGATCGGGGCGGTGCGTACGCCGACGTTTCCGCCACAGTTCGACGAGTGGAGTCGGGAGCTCCGTCGGTTCCGCCCGGTCGAAGCGGCGCGCCGGCTGGCACCGCGGCCGCTCCTGCTCATGCACGGTGACGAGGACGAACTGGTGCCCGACTCCGACTCGCGGGCGATCGCCGAGGCCCACGGTGCAGCGGAGTTGCACGTGATCCAGGGTGGTGGACACCGCCTGCGCCACGATCCGCGGGCGATCGCGATGTTGATCGGCTGGCTCGACCGTCAGCGGTGACCGTCAGCGGTCGTAGCCGTCGGGGTGTCGCTCGTGCCAGCGGTATGCGCTGGCGATGATCTCGCGAAGGTCACGGGTCGCACGCCAACCGAGTACGGCACGAATCAGCGTGGGATCCGCATACACCGACGCGGGATCCCCCGGACGCCGGTCGGAGATGCGGTGGGGCAGTGATCGTCCGGTCACCGACTCGGTGATCTCGATGAGCTGCTTGACGGAGGTGCCCTGACCCGTTCCGACGTTGCAGATGATCGACGCACCACCAGACGACAGATAGTCGAGTGCCTTCACGTGGGCGTCGGCAAGATCGGAGACGTGCACGTAGTCGCGCACGCACGAGCCGTCCGCCGTCGGATAATCGTCGCCGAATATGTCCAGTACCGACTCGGCACCGAACAACACCTTCATCACCACCGGCACGAGGTTCGCCGTGAGCGACCAGTCCTCGCCCATGTCACCCGACTCGTGGGCGCCGGCTGCATTGAAGTAGCGCAGGCAGACGGAGCGGAGGCCGATTGCATCGCACGCGGTGAGGAACTGCTCGACGTCGGCCTTGGACTGGGCATAGGGACTCTGCGGACGAAGCTCTGCATCCTCGTTGACCGGCGCGGAGTCCGGCGTTCCGTACACCGCCGCCGACGAGGAGAACACGAGGTGCTTGACGTCGTGTTCGAGCAGGGTCTGGACGAGCATGATCGATGCGGCGACGTTGTTCCTGTAGTACCGCAGGGGTTGGCTGACCGACTCTCCGACGGCCTTGTACGCGGCGAAGTGGATCACGCTGTCGACGTCGTACTTCCGGCACACCTTGCCGACCAGCCGGTCGTCGGCGATGTCGCCGACGACCAGGTCGATGCCGTCGATGGCATCCCGGTAGCCGAGCTCGAGGGTGTCGAGGACGACGACGGCACGTCCCATCTCCTGCAGCAGTCGCGCCGTGTGCGAGCCGATGTACCCCGCGCCTCCGGTGATGAGTACGGTCACGGAATCAACGCTTCTTGAGCGGTCGGCTCTGTTTGTCGCGGTCGCGGGCCTTCTCCAGCTGCTTGAAGCGGCGCACCTTCAGCAGTGCCTCGGCGGAGTCGATGTCGGCCACGGTACGCATGCGATGATCGCCGAACGGTTTGGCGGCGCGCTCCCAACCCTCGGGTGTGATGCCGAAGCGCTTGGCGAGGAGTGCGACGAAGATCCTCGCCTTCTCGTCCCCGAAGCCCGGCAGTTTGCGGAGCCGTGAGTACAGCTCGTCGGCGGCCTCGACGTCGCGCCAGATGAGGGAACCGTCGTTCGAGTACTCGGCGGCGATGATCGCGCAAAGTTGATGGATGCGCTTGGCCATCGCCGCGGGGAAGCGGTGGATTGCGGGCTTCTCGCAACACCGTGCAACGAACCGTTCGAGGTCCATCGATGCGATGCGCTTGGGGTCGAGGTGCCCGAGGCGCTCGGTGAGCGTGTGGGGTCCGGTGAAGGCCCACTCCATCGGTACCTGCTGGTCGAGCAACATGCCGATCAGCAACGCGTTGCCGTCCCGGCGCAACAGCCGATCGGCAGCAGGTATTCCGGTGACGTAAAGGTCGCTCGCGGGCGCCGCCGCCCGTCGACGTACGGGTCGCGACGTACGGGCGGACCTAGGCATACAGCGGATTCATGCTCTCCGGGTCGAGGCCGTAGTGGGCGATGGCGTCGGCCACCGTCTCCGGTTTCATCTCGCCGGACTGCGCCAGTGCGTGGAGCGTGGCCACCACCACATGGGGCATGTCGATCTCGAAGTGCCGTCGCAGTGCGCTGCGGGTGTCGCTGCGGCCGAATCCGTCGGTACCGAGCGGAACGAACGAGCGGTTGGGCACGAACCGCGCCACCTGCTCGGGCACGATGCGCATGAAGTCGGTGACCGCCACCACGGGGCCGGCACCGTCGACGAGCAGACGCGTGACGTCGGCCTGGCGTGGCGCCGCGGTCGGATGCAGTCGGTTCCAACGCTCGACATCGAGCGCGTTCTCGCGCAGTGCCTTGTACGAGGTGGCCGACCACAGGTCGCATGCCACGTCCCAACGGGACTGGAGCTCGGCTGCCGCTGCGCGAACCGCGGAATGTGCCGAGCCGGAGAACACGAGCGTTGCCTGGTGTTTGGCGGTGCCCGCATCGGCCCACTTGTACAGGCCGCGCATGATCTGGGCGTCGAGGTCGGCGATGGCCGGCTTGGCGGGCATCGGGTAGTTCTCGTTGTAGAGGGTGACGTAATAGAACACGTCGTTCTGTACCTCGCCGTACATGTCGTGCAGGCCGTTGCGGATGATCGCGGCAACCTCATAGGCGAACGCCGGGTCGTAGGCACGGCAAGGTGGCACGGTGCTCGCCAGGACGAGAGAGTGACCGTCCTGGTGCTGGAGACCCTCGCCGAGGAGCGTGGTGCGCCCGGCCGTTGCCCCGAGGAGGAAGCCCCGCGTCCGTGCATCGGCCGCCTGCCAGATGAGATCGCCGACGCGCTGGAATCCGAACATCGAATAGAAGGTGTAGAAGGGCACCATCTCGACGCCGCGTGTGGAGTACGCGGTGCCGGCGGCGATGAAGCTGGCAAGACTTCCGGCCTCGGTGATGCCCTCCTCGAGGATCTGTCCGGAGGTCGACTCGCTGTACGACAGGAGGAGGTCGTGGTCGACCGGTTCGTACTTCTGGCCCTGTGATGCGTAGATCTTGAGCTCGCGGAAGAGCGAGTCCATTCCGAACGTCCGGGCTTCGTCGGGGATGATCGGAACCACCCGCTCGCCGAACCCGGGGTCGCGGGCCAGGTTGCGCAGCAGTCGGGTGAAGCCCATGGTGGTGCTCACCGACTGCTGTCCACTCCCGCCGTCGAACTCACGGAAGGCGTCGTCGCTCGGGAGCGTGACCCGTCGCCTCGCCGAGCCGTTGCGCTTGGGCACGAATCCGCCGAGGGCACGCCGACGCTCGACGAGGTATTGGTATTCCACCGAGTCTTCCGACGGGCGGTAATACGGAGCCGCGTCTCCCGCCAACATCTCGTCGGTGATCTCGTCGTTGAGGCGTAGTCGGTCGCGGAGTACGCGCAACTGATCGACCGTCATCTTCTTGATCTGGTGGGTCGCGTTACGACCCTCGATTTCCGGGCCGAGTGTCCAGCCCTTCACCGTCTTGCAGAGGATTGCGGTCGGACGACCCGAACCCAGGTTGTCGGCGGCGGCCTTGAACGCCGCATAGACCTTCCGGTAGTCGTGCCCACCGCGCGGGAGGGCCTGCAGATCGGCATCGGTCAGGTGCGACACCATCTCGCGCAGTCGCGGATCCGGACCGAAGAAGTTCTCACGGATGTAATTGCCGTCCTCGACGGTGTAGCGCTGGAACTCGCCGTCGACCGTGGTGTTCATCTTGTTGAGCAGGACGCCGGTGACGTCACGGGCGAGCAGTTCGTCCCACTTCGAACCCCAGATCACCTTGATGACGTTCCACCCGGCGCCGCGGAACACCGCCTCAAGCTCCTGGATGATCTTGCCGTTGCCGCGCACCGGTCCGTCGAGGCGCTGCAGGTTGCAGTTGACGACGAAGACGAGGTTGTCGAGGTGTTCGCGTGCGGCGAGCGAGAGGGCACCGAGGGACTCGGGCTCGTCGCATTCACCGTCACCGAGGAACGCCCAGACCCGACTGTCGGTCGTGTCGTCGAGCTGACGGTTGGTGAGGTAGCGATTGAACCTCGCGTGATAGAGGGCGGTGATCGGACCGAGACCCATCGACACGGTGGGGAACTCCCAGAAATCGGGCATCAGCCGCGGATGCGGGTACGACGAGAGCCCGCGGCCGCCGCGACCGATCTCCCGTCGGAAGTGGTCGAGATCCTCCGGCTCGAGCCGGCGCTCGAGGAAGGCGCGCGCGTACACGCCCGGCGCGGCATGGCCCTGGAAGTACACGTGGTCGCCCGCCTTGCCGTTGTCCTTGCCGCGGAAGAAGTGGTTGAACCCCACTTCGTAGAGCGATGCCGACGAGGCGAAGGTGGAGAGGTGGCCGCCGATGCCCTCTGCGTTGGCGTTGGCACGGATCACCATGATTGCGGCGTTCCAGCGGATGTAGGCACGGATTCGACGCTCGAGGTGCTCGTCGCCGGGGAACCACGGTTCGTGTTCGGCCGGAATGGAGTTGACGTAGGGAGTGGACACCGTGGCCGGGAAGCTGACCTGCGTCTCGCGCGCCCGCTCGAGGAGGCGCGACATGAGGTAGCGGGCCCGGGTCTTGCCCTGCATCTCGACGACTGCATCGAGCGAGTCGAGCCACTCTTGGGTTTCCTGCGGGTCGGTGTCGGGGAGTTGGTGGACCGAGCCGTCAAACAGCATGGGCACAGTCTCGCACGACGACGGGCGAGTGACACACCGACGCGTACCCGTCGGTAAGGATGCAGGGGTGGCATCGTGCGTCGTGTACACCGATGGTGCCTGTTCGGGCAATCCCGGGCCGGGTGGTTGGGCATGGGCAATTGCGCCGACTGGCGACCGCCAAGACAGCGGTGGTGAACGCCTGACCACGAATCAGCGAATGGAACTGGCTGCCGTGCTCAACGCGTTGCGCACGCTGGGCGGTCAGGGAGGCGCGATCGAGGTCGTGTCCGACAGTCAGTACGTGGTGAAGTGCTTCAACGAAGCGTGGTGGGAGGGATGGCTGCGTCGGGGCTGGAAGAACAGTCAGCGCCAACCCGTCGCCAATCGCGACTTGTGGGAACCACTGATCAACCTCGTGCGGGAGCGCGGTGATGTCACGTTTCGGTGGGTACGCGGCCACAACGGAGATCCCATGAACGACCTGGTCGACGCCCTGGCCGTGGCCGCAATCGGGCACGTGCGCTAGCGTTCGCCGCCATGGAACTCACGAACTCAAGCGCAATCGTCACCGGCGGAGCAAGCGGCATCGGCGCCGCAGCTGCCCGCATGCTCGCCCGGAAGGGCGCGAAGGTGGTCATCGCCGACCTGCAGGCCGACCGGGGCGAGGAACTGGCGAGGGAGATAGGTGGCGCGTTCTGCAAGGTCGACGTCACGAGCACGCAGGACATCATCAACGCCACCGAGATGGCCATATCGATGGGTCCGATCCGGGCGCTCGTCAACTCGGCGGGCATCGGCTGGGCACAGCGAACGGTCGGCAAGGACGGCACGCTCGAGTCGGCGGCCAATCTCGATGCGTTCAAGAAGGTCATCGCCATCAACCTGATCGGCACCTTCGACTGCATCCGGGTCGTCGGCACCGCGATGAGTCGCAACGAACCGCTCGCCCACGGCGAGCGCGGGGCCATCGTGAACATCGCGTCGGTGGCGGCCTTCGACGGCCAGATCGGGCAGGCGTCGTACTCGGCATCGAAGGGCGGTGTGGTCGGTATGACGTTGCCGATTGCGCGCGACCTCGCCGCCGTCGGCGTACGTGTCAACACGGTCGCGCCCGGTCTGATCGACACGCCGATCTACGGCAAGGGTGATGCGAGCGAGGCGTTCAAGGCCAACCTGCAGAAGGGTGTGCTCTTCCCGCAACGACTCGGTGCGCCCGAGGAACTTGCGTCGATGGTGCTCGAGTGCATCACGAACAGTTACATGAACGCCGAAACGATCCGAGTCGACGGCGGCATTCGCATGCCACCGAAGTGACCCCGTTCGTCGCCCACCGCAACCCGTTCACGCCGTTCGATACGGCACCGAGCACCGATTTCGCGGGACGAATCCCGCACGACGAGATCCTCCCGCAACTGGTCGGCGACTCGTTCCGCCACCGTGTCGGGGTGAAACCCCTCGATCCCGCACGGTGGTTCGTGCGTGATGACGAATGGCAGCCGACCATCGGGATGAAACGGGAGCTGCTCGAGCACCGTCGTGACGACGTCGTCGCGTTCCGCGAGGACGGACACGAGGTGGCACATGAGGCCGCGGAGCTGGTACTCGGATGGTTGGGTCAGACCACGAGCCGGTCGGGCATCGACGCACTCGTCGACGCGGCATTGGCCGTGCCGGACGACCTGACGGTGTTGCGATCCGTCCCGGGCTCCGACGGCGAGCAGCTGCCGTTCGTGGCCGGAGTGGTCTGTTCTCCGAGCCGCTGGCGGTTGCGCGAGAAGATCGGCCTCGACATGCTCGCGGTGCACAAGCCGGTCGCACTGTATGCCGAGCACATCGGTGCCGCAGTGGACACGACCCTCACTCGACTCACTCCCGAGAAGCCGATTTGGCGTTCCAACTGGACGCTCGAGGATCACCCCGCTCTCTTCCAGCCGGTTTCGCCGGAGCGACCGTTGGTGGAGCACCCGTCCGACCTGTGGATCAGGATCGAACGCGAGACGCTCCGACGGCTACCGAGGACACGCGGAATCCTCTTCACGATCCGTGGTTTCCAGGAACCGCTCTCGACGTACGTGCAGCGCGGCCCGGAGGCGGTGCGCACGTTGCGCGAGCTCGTGGCACGGCTTCCCGACGCACTCGCCCGGTACAAGAGCGTCTACGACTACCGGGCCGCCACGATCAGCTGGCTCGACTCATTGTCCGTTCGGGCCTAGTCAGGTCGTGTAGTCGGCATTGACCCGCACGTAGCCGTCGGTCAAGTCGCAGCCCCAAACGACGGCTTCCTCGACGCCGGTGCCGAGCGAGACGTGGATGACGACCTCGTCGTTCTTCATGTAGCCCGAGAGGGAGGCCAGTCCCGCATCATCGAGCTGACGCGGGTACACCTCCTGGTCGCCGAATCGGATGACGACGCGACGGTGGTCGATGTCGTCGTACTGCGTGCACTTTCCGACCGCCATCGCGACGCGACCCCAATTGGGGTCTGCGCCGTGCACCGCGGTCTTCACGAGCGGGGAGTTGACGATGGCGCGGGCGACCGTCACCGCCTGCTCCTCGTTGCGCGCGCGGTCGACACGCACCTCGATGAGGGTTTCTGCGCCCTCACCGTCCCGGGCGATCTGCTTGGTGAGTGAGAGGAGCACCGAGTGGAGCGCCTCGGCAAACGAAGAGCGGTCGACTGCTCCGGCTGCGCCGCTCGCCAGGCACACGGTGGTATCGCTCGTCGACGTATCGGTGTCGACCGATACGCGGTTGAAGGTGCGCTCTACACAGCGCCGGTAGGCAACGTCCAGCTCGGCACGCGATACCGCTGCATCGGTGAAGACGAGGGAGATGTGCGTCGCCATGTCCGGCTCGATCATTCCGACGCCCTTTGCCACACCGACGATGCGGGCGCCGGAGCCGGCAATCCGCGACTCGGCGATCTTCGGTCGGGTATCGGTGGTCATGATCGCCCGGGCGACGAGGCTCGCATCGGTGGTCGGGCTGAGACGGTCGAGCGAGGCGAGACCGGCGCGGATCCTGTCCATCGGGTACTGGCGTCCGATCACCCCGGTGGAGGCGATGACGAGATCTGCCGGTCGACAGCCGTGGAGTGCCGACACTTCGGCCACGATCTCGCGGGCGTTGCGCATTCCCTCGTCCCCGGTCGCGACGTTGGAGTTCTTCGACAACACGACGACGCCACGGGTCGTACCGTGAGTCGAGAGCTCACGACTGAGCTCGACGCTCGCGCCGGCGAAGCGGCTCTTCGTGTACATCGAAGCGCCTACGGTGCGCGGGGCACCGATCACCGTGACGAAGTCGAGCGAGTCGTCCTTCACACCGAGATTCGCCACGAGAGCGGCGAATCCCGCGGGCAGTTCGGTCACGAGAAGTGTTTGGCGAGATTGAGGAGGGTCTTGCGCATCGACACCTCGTTGGTCGGGATCGCCTTCATGACCCGCAAGAACCAGTTCGCACGGTTGGTCGAATAGTCGAACTGCTCGGTGACGAGCGTGCCGCCATCGACGGGCTCGAGAATGTACCGCCAGACGTGGCCGCCGAAGTGGCGCCAGCCGATGCGCCTGCCCTCGTCGAATTCGACGACGGTGTTGGTGATGCGGTAGGGCAGGCCGATTCGCATCGACATGCCGAACTTTGCGCCGAGCGACAGTCGCTGCGGACCGCTCAGACCCCCGCGGACGCTCCCCGAACCGTCGATCGTCGGGTGCATGTGCGGTGAAGCGAGCAGCTCGAAGATCTGCGCCGCCGGGGCCGGAACGAACTGGGATACCGAGACGATCCGGGATTGCGGATCATGGGCGGACGGGGTCGTCGATGTGGTCATGGGTACGACGCTAGGCGAGGGCTCCCGCCACGAGTTCGCCGCAGCGACGACCCGAGAACAACGCTCCCTGTAGCGAGCCGGTGTCGCGGTGATCGCCGCAGATGAAGACCCCGTTGCCGAGCGCGATGTTCCGCTTCGGCGAGAAGGGCGGCCGTTGCTCCACGCCGGCGTGCGCAATCCGGTAGGTGCGCAGGTGCCGCCAGGCATCCACTTGCGGCCCCCACCACGTCCGTAACTGCGCACGGGACATCGCTTCGAGGTCGCCCTCCACGATGTCGGGGAGTGCCGCAACGATGAGATGCTTCCCGGCAGGTGCGTAGCTCGGTGCGACGTTGCTGAGAATCGCAGCGTTGAGCACCGGTCCCTTGCCCGAACCATCGAGTACCACCATCTTCGAGCGGCTCGGCGCCCGGTCGGCGGCGAAGTACACCGCGCCGGCCCGGCGCGAGTCGCGTTCGCGCAGAGGCACCAAGTCGCGCGCCGATGGAAGGTCGGTCGCAACGATCACCGCCCGGCCCTCTATCCGGCGACCGTCGGCGGTGACGACGGAACGCCCGTCAATCGACGCCACCCTCGTGTTGGGGTGGATGAGACCGGGGAGTCGATCGGCCATCTGCCGGGGTAGCGCTCCCATGCCGAGACGCGGAACACCGGCATCACCCGCTCCGAGGCTGCGGAAGATGATGTCGAACATCCGCCGTGACGTGTGGAGCGAGGGATCGAGCTGGATTCCCCCGAAGAGCGGTCGGAAGAAACGGTCGATCATCGTCTGGGAGAAGCCGGCCCGTCGGAGGGCAACCACGGTCGGGAGATCCTGGCCTCGCAGTAGCTCGCGCGGATCCCCGCGCAAGGTGCGGGCGCGCAACAATGCGATGCGGACCTTGTCGGAGAGCGAGCCGATGGGTGCACGGGCGGTGCCCACCAGCGTGCGCGGCGCACGGAAGGGATCGCTGACGGCGTGGGCGCGACCACGAACCATGACCATGGCACCGGGGTCGAAGGTCTGAATCTCCAGCGCCGCTAGGTCGACTTGTCGACGTAACTCCGGATATGCGGTGAGCAGGATCTGGAACCCGCGGTCGAGCCGGAATCCGTCGACCACGTCGGTGCGAACACGACCCCCGACGTCGTCCTGCGATTCGAGAACTGCGACGCCGAACGACTTCGCGTGCAGGTAGCGGGCCGCGGCGAGACCGGCGAGCCCCGCCCCGACGATGACGACGTCTACGCGCGACGGGAGCTGGCTCATGCCCGGAATGGGGTGCCGCTGCTCATCGACGCAACAGTGCGCGCAACGCAATGTCGAGCGTCGGATGCTCGAACTGGAATCCGGCATGCGAGAGCGCGTGCGGGAGCACCCGTTGGCCGCTGAACAGCAGCGCGTCGGCGAGTTCGCCGCCGAGCAGGAGCTTCGGTCCGATGCTCGGCACCGGCAGGATCGCCGGACGGCGCAGCACGTTGCCGAGGACGCGTGCGAACTCGGTGTTGGTAACCGGTGCCGGTGCCGTGAGGTTGACCGGACCCGTGACGCTCGAGGTGAGCAGATGTTCGATCGCGCGAACCTCGTCGTCGATCGAGATCCAGCTCTGCCATTGATCGCCGCGCCCGAAGCGGCCGCCGAGTCCGAGGCGGAACAGTGGGAGTTGCTTCTTCAGGGCACCGCCCTTGGGGGAGAGCACGATTCCCGTCCGCAGGAACACCGTTCGTGTGCCGGCACCCGAGGCGGCGGCCTCCCATTCCTTGCAGACGTCGGCGAGGAATCCTGATCCGGCAGATGATGACTCGTCGAGGGTTTCGTCGCCGCGTGCACCGTAGAAGCCGATCGCGGATCCGGAGAGGAAGACCGCCGGACGTTTTGCGGCACCGGCGATGACGGATGCCAACAGCTTCGTGCTCTTCACCCGGCTGTCGAGGATCTCGCGCTTGTACGAGTTGGACCAGCGTTTGTCGCCGATGCCGGCACCCGAAAGATGGACGATTGCATCGGCGGTTCCGACGACGTCGGCGTCGATGACACCACGCGCCGGATCCCACGGTGATTCGCCGTTGCCGGCCGGGCGCCGCACGAGGCGGACAACTTCGTGCCCTCGGGATGCAAGGTGCGGGACGAGGGCCGAGCCGATGAGCCCGCTCGCCCCGGAGACGATGATGCGCATGCGCTAGAGGCTATGCCCCGTCGGTTGGCCTACGGAATGAGGATTGGTACCGACGTGACGACGGTATTCGGCCGGAAGAGCAGTCGCGCCTTGATTGCCAGTGCCGACTGGTTGTGCAGCCATTGCGAGCGGATGCTCGTGACGAACTCCGGGATGACGACGGTGATGAGGTCGTCGGGTTGCAGACCGTCGAGTCTGTCGATTTCGTAGAGCACCTTGTCGGTGAGGTTTCGGAAATCGTCGACGGTTGCCTGCAACTCCACGTTGGGGAAGTTCTCGCGCCAGATGCGGTTGAGCACGACACCTTCCTCCTCGGAGCCGATGATGCTCAGTCCCATCAGCCGGTCGGGGTTCAGGCTCTGGGCGTACTTCATCGCCTGTGCGACACCGGCATTCACCGAGCCGACGAGAACGACAACGAAGTGGGTGCGGAACGGCGGAACCTCCTTCTCGGCGACGTTGAGGAACTTCTTCACGCGAACGTAGTGGCGGTTGATTCCCGTGAAGATGAAGATCATCGTCGGAATCACGACGGCCGGAATCCATGCGCCGTCGGTGAACTTGACGATCACCACCGCCAGCGCGACGGCGAGCGTGGTCAATGCACCAACCCCGGTGAAGAACGCCTTGGTCAGCCACTGCTTCTCCTTGAGGCGTACGAGTCTCACGAACATCCCCGACTGGCTGAGCGTGAATCCGGTGAACACACCGACCGCGTAGAGCGGAATCAATGCGTTGACGATGCCGCCGAACGCAACGACGAGGCCCGAGGCGGCGATGCCGAGGAAGATGATGCCGTTACTGAACACCAATCGGTCACCGCGGTTGGTGAACTGACGCGGCAGGAAACTGTCCTTGGCGATGACCGACGAGAGTCGCGGAAAGTCGGCGTACGCGGTGTTGGCGGCGAGGATCAGGATGCCGAACGTGGCGAACTGCGTGACGAAGAAGAAGACGTTCCTTCCGCCGTACACCTGCTCGGCCATCTGGGCGAGCACGGTGTCCTTGATGAGACCCTCGTCATCCTTGAGCGGTTCGAGATGCTGGGCCAGCACGCTGAGACCGAAGAACGAGGCACCGAGGATGCACGCCATCATCACCAGTGTCCTCGCGGCGTTCTTCGGCTCGGGCTTCTCGAATGCCGGAACGCCGTCGGCGATTGCCTCGACTCCCGTCAACGCCACGGCACCCGACGAGAAGGCCTTCAGGAAGTAGAAGATCGTCAATGCCTTCTGACCCTCGAGCAACTCGCGCTCGACCTCGCCGGTGTGCGAAATGGGGGCGAGATCCTGGAAGTACACGCGGTAGAGACCCACGAGAATCAATGCGGCGAGGCTCAGGATGTAGAGGTACGTGGGAGGAGCGAAGAGGGCGCCCGATTCGCGCACGCCGCGGAGGTTCGCGTAGGTGATCAGGGCGATGAAGGCAACGCACAGCCACACCCGGTACGGGGCGAGCCCGTTGAATGCCGAGACGATGGCCGCAACGCCACCAGCCACCGACACGGCGACCGTGAGGATGTAGTCGACGAGCATCGACGCACCCGAGACGAGCGACGGGTACTTGCCGAGGTTGTCCTTGGCGACGATGTAACTGCCGCCGCCGTGCGGGTATGCGTAGATCGTCTGTCGGTAGCTGTTGACGACGATGGCCAGGAGGATCACGACCATGATCGCGATCGGCACGAGGTTGTCGAATGCGGTCGCCCCGATGGCTGCCATCGTGAGGAAGACGATGAGGATTTCCTCGGTCGCGTATGCGGTGCTCGAGATGGCGTCGCTGGCGAAAACCGGGAGGGCCACGCGCTTCTTCAGGCGGTGATGGGCGTCCTGGTGGGTCTCGATCGGCGCGCCGATGAGAGTGGTCTTGAGTCGCTGCCAGCCGGTGCGGCGGTCGACGTTCTGGGGTGCCATGTCGATGGAGTCCTTGCACTGCGACCGACGAGACGGGCGCGGTTACGATGGTAGTTCGTGCACGTCGTAATCGTCGGTTGCGGTCGTGTGGGCAGCACGCTCGCCCGTCAGCTCACGGCGCTCGGCAACACGGTTGCGGTCGTCGACCGTCGTGCCGATGCATTCCTACGTCTCGGCGATGGCTTCTCGGGACAAACGATCGTCGGAATCGGGTTCGATCCCGACATCCTCGTGGCGGCGGGCATCGAGCGGGCATCCGCGCTCGCCGCGGTAACCAACGGGGACAACTCCAACATCATGATTGCCCGCGTTGCTCGCGAACGGTTCGGAATCTCCAGCGTCGTCGCACGCATCTACGACCCCAAGCGCGCGGAGATCTACGAACGCCTCGGAATCGCCACCGTCGCCACGGTGACCTGGACGTCCGAGCGCATCATGCGACGGATCGTCGCCGACCGTCCGTCCGTCGAGTGGACCGATTCCACCGCCGATCTCGTGTTGGTGGAACGACTCGTCGGTGACGCCTGGGTGGGTGAGCGGGTCACCCGTCTCGACGACGGCCCGGCGAACGTGGTCGGTGTGCGCCGCTACGGCAGGGCGCTGGTTGCCGACGACGATGTTCTCGTGCAGCAAGGCGATGTGCTGTACGTCGCGGTACTCGCCGCCGACATCGGTGCACTCGATGCATTCCTGGCAAAGGGTCCGGTGGCGTAGCGATGAAGGTGATCATCGCCGGTGGGGGCAGCGTCGGGCGGTTCACGGCCCGTGAGATGGTGGCGTCCGGTCACTCGGTGACGATCATCGACAACGACAGGACGACCCTGCGGGAGTACCAGTCGCGAGCAGAGTCGAACGGCATCGAATGGCACTTCGGGGACGCATGCGACTACTCCGTACTCGAGTCGGTGGGAACGCGCGGCGCCGACGTCATCGCCTCGGTAACGGGCGACGACGAGGACAACCTCGTCATCTCGCTGTTGGCCAAGCAGGAGTTCGGGGTGCCGAGAGTGGTCGCGCGTGTGAACAACCCGAAGAATTATTGGATGTTCAACGAGATGTGGGGCGTCGACATCTCGGTGTCCACGCCGCACCTGATCACGAGCCTCGTGCAGGAAGCCACGTCGGTGGGCAACTTCGTCCGATTGATGCAGCTGAAGGGTGGCAAAGCCGAGCTCGTCGAGGTCACTCTCGCCGACTCGTCACCGGCCGTCAACAAGGCCATCTCCGAGCTCGTCCTGCCGAGGAGCGCCTCGATCGTCGCGGTCGTCCGCGCGGAGCGCGTGATGGTTCCGACCAAAGAAATGGTGCTGCGACCCGGCGACGAGGTGATGGCGCTCATCACCGAGGACGCCGAAGCTGCGGTGACGAAGCTGCTCGTCGGCTGACGAACCGGGTTGGGCTACTGGCCCGGTTTGGGCAGTAGTCGGTACGCCGGATTCAGCATCACCTTGCGGGTGCCTTCCAGGTACGCAACGCCGGTGACGACGAGTCCACGATTGTGGCCGACCCCGGGGATTCGTTCGCGCCCGCTAAAGATGACGGTCAGTTCTCCCGAGCCGTCGCTGATCAGCACTTCGACGGCCGGTATGCCGGCACGGGGTTTGATGCTCATTCGTCGGATCTCGCCGCAAACGGCGACAGGCTCGCGCGTCGGCATCTCGGAGAGCGTGACGAGATGGAGCTCATCGAACTTCGCACTCAGGCGCTCGGAGGTGAGTTCTTCGCGCGTCTGGGCGCCACGGGAGAGGAAACTTTTGAGTCCCATCGCACGTTCCAGCGTACGCTCAACGGCGTGAGCACGCGGAAACTCATCATCACCAGCCTGATCTGCGGTCTGTTGATCCTGGTTGCGGGCACGGTGAAGCTGCTGCAGACCGCCAGCGACGACTCGGCGATGACGAACGTACTCGCGGTCGGAGCCGAGGCGTCGATCGGTGGTCTCCGGATGGCGGTGAACGACGTAGAGGTGACGGGAGAACGAACGCTGGTCACCATCACGATGCGAGGCCTCGCGGGAAGCGACCCGGTAGACGGCTGGTCGATGTTGGCGAACGGAGCAATCACCCGGCCCGTTGGATCGCGGGACTGTCCTGCCGCCGCCGATGTCACCACCTGCACTGTCGAATTCGTGGTGGCGAGCGGCACACCGACGATCGTCTTCGCGCGCGCTGGTGAGACACGTCAGTGGCTCGGCTCGTAGACCCCCGAAACCGCTACCGTACATGGACGTGTCTGGCGAACATTTCGACGTCGTCGTCGTCGGCGGGGGACCCGGTGGGTACGCCGCAGCCTTCTATGCCGCGTCGGCGGGGATGTCGGTGGCACTCGTCGAGAAGGACACCATCGGCGGAACCTGCCTCAACCGCGGTTGCATTCCGGCCAAGGCGTTCCTCGAGAGCGCGGCGGTGTTCCGGCACGTCGCGCACGCCAAGGATTTCGGCGTCGAAGCATCCGCGCCGACCGTGAACTTCGCGGTGACGCAGTTACGCAAGCAGTCGATCGTCAACGGGCTCGTGAAGGGCCTGACGGGTCTCACCAAGAGCAAGAAGGTCACCTACCTGTTGGGCACCGGTTCGCTCGGGGCCGGACGCACCGTGACCGTCAAGGCAAGCGACGGAAGCACCAGGCAGTTGACCGGCACGAACGTGATCCTCGCCGCCGGCTCCGTGCCGCGTACGATCCCGGGTTTCGCGGTCGGCGGGCCGATCATGACGAGTGACGAGGTGCTGGCGCTCGACAAGGTCCCGGCCCGCATCGCGGTGATCGGGGGCGGCGCGATCGGATGCGAGTTCGCCTCATGCTTCGCCGATCTCGGTGCCTCGGTGACCATCCTCGAGGGGCTGCCAAGGATCCTGCCCGGGCTCGACCCGGACGTGGCGACCGTGGTCGTCAAGACCTTCAAGAAGAAGAACATCGACATCAGGACCGGCGTGAAGGTCGCCGGACATACACCGAACGCCTCGGGTGGCACCGTGGTGTCGTTCGGCGACGGCGAGTCACTCGACGTCGATGCCGTCGTCGTGTCGGTCGGCCGGCGTCCGTATTCCGACGAACTCGGACTTGTGGGCACGAACGTGAAGGTGAGTGATCGCGGCTTCGTCGAGGTCGACGAGTTCTGCCGCACCGGTGAGCCGAACGTGTACGCCGTCGGTGACGTGATCGCCACCGCACAACTCGCACACGTTGCGTACGCGGAAGCGATCGTTGCTGTGAAGCACCTCCGCGGCGAGAAGGTGTATCCGGTCATGTACGATCGCGTCCCCTGGGCGATCTACTGCCACCCCGAGGTTGCATGGGCCGGACCATCGGAGGAAGAAGCCCGTGCCGCGGGCCATGACGTCGTCGTCGCCAAGCACCAGTTCCGCGCCAACTCGCGGGCGATGATCCTCGGCGAGCCCGACGGTCTCGTGAAGATCATCGCCAAGAAGGACCGCGATGGACGCGCCGGGCAGGTGCTCGGCGTACACATGGTGGGTCCGTGGGTGACCGAACAGTTGTCGGGCGGCTACCTGGCCGTGAACTGGGAGGCCACCGTCGACGAAATCGCCGAGTTCATCCAACCCCACCCGAGCCTCACCGAGCTCTTCGGCGAGACGGTGCTGTCGCTCACCGGCCGCAGCATCAACGCATAGAAGAGGAGTTCCTCGCCCATGGCTGACGTCACCCTGCCCCAACTCGGAGAAACCGTTACCGAGGGCACGATCACGCGCTGGTTCAAGAACGTCGGCGATGTCGTGAAGGCTGACGAGCCGCTGTTCGAGGTTTCCACCGACAAGGTCGACACCGAGGTCCCGTCACCGATTGCCGGCACGCTGACCGAGATTCGGGTGCAGGCTGGCGAAACCGTGCCGGTCGGCACGGTAATCGCGGTCGTTGGCGCTGCGACAGGCGCCGCCGCTGCTCCTGCTGCTGCGCCGGCTCCAGCTCCGGCTCCAGCTCCGGCTCCGGCACCAGCACCGGCACCAGCACCGGCTCCGGCTCCGGCACCAGCACCGGCACCAGCACCGGCACCAGCACCGGCACCAGCACCGGCACCAGCACCAAAGCCTGCTCCGGCTCCTGCTGCTGCTCCGGCTCCGGCTCCAGCTCCAGCACGGGCGGCACGAAGCAGCGTGTCCAGCAATCTGTTGTTGTCACCGGTCGTCCGTCGATTGGTCAACGAACACGGCATCGATGTAGCGGCGCTGAACGGCACCGGCCCGGGCGGACGCATCACCCGCGAGGACGTTCTCGACTACATCGACGCGCACGGATTGTCGCGGTCCACTGCGCCAGCAGCAGCACCCGTACCAGCCGCTGCGCCTGCGCCAACTCCTGCTCCCGTGCCTGCTGCAGCGGCGGTTCCGGTCGCTACGGCTCCGGCTGCAGCACCGGCGCCGCGTGTGAGCGTCGGTGCACGTGACGAGGTGGTGCCGTTGTCGAAGATTCGACGACTCACCGGTAGTCACATGGTGGCCAGCAAGTCCACCGCGCCGCACGCCTTCAGCGTGGTGGAAGTCGACTACGCCAACGTCGACCTCGCGCGCAATGCGGTGAAGGAGTCGTTCAAGGCGACGGAGGGCTTCTCGCTCACCTACCTGCCGTTCATCAGCAGGGCGATCATCGATGCAATCGCCGAGTATCCGCACATGAATGCCAGTCTCGACGGCGACACGCTCATCGTGCACAAGTACATCGACCTGGGTGTTGCGGTCGATCTCGACTATCAGGGACTGCTCGTTCCGGTTGTACGCGGCGCGGAGGGCAAGCGCTTGCGGGCACTCGCCCGTGAGATCTCCGATCTTGCGTCACGCGCCCGCAGTCGAAAGCTGTCGCCCGACGAGATCTCCGGTGGTACGTTCACGATCAGCAACAACGGCTCCGCCGGTTCGGTGCTGACGATGGCGATCATCAACCAACCGCAGGTGGCGATCATCAGCACCGACGCCATCGTCCGCAAACCGGTCGCCCTGCGACTGCCCGATGGCTCGGAGAGCATCGCCATTCATCCGGTCGGAAACCTGGCGATGAGTTGGGACCACCGTGCCTTCGACGGCGCCTACGCGGCGAACTTCCTGGCGAAGGTGAAGCAAATCCTCGAAACGCAGGACTGGTCGGCGGAGCTCTAGATGCGCGTTCGTTGGCTCGGGCGGGTCAACTATCGCGACGCCCTCGCACTGCAGGAGGGTCTCTTCGCGAACGCAACGGATGACTACCTGCTCATGCTCGAGCATCATCACGTGTTCACCCACGGTGCGTCGGCGGACCTCGACAAGAACCTGAAGTGCGATCCGAGGGCGGTCGGCGCCGACCTGGTGCGTGTGAACCGCGGCGGAGACGTCACCTACCACGGGCCCGGACAGCTGGTCGTCTACCCGATCAGGTCGCTACCGGGCAAGTACGGCGATGCCTCGCCGGCGGACGTGACCGCGTACGTGTGCAGCGTCGAACAATTGGTGATCGACGCACTCGCCGAGCTCGGAGTGGCAGCGGGACGCCAGGGCGGGTATCCGGGCGTGTGGATCGAGCCCGGCACTTCGCGAGCGCGGAAGATCTGCGCGGTCGGCGTCCGTGTGGCGCGCGGTTCCACCCAGCGTCGCACCATGCACGGCTTCGCGCTCAACGTCGACCCCGACCTGCGGTACATGCGCGATCACATCGTGCCTTGCGGCATCGCCGAGTGGCCCGTTACGTCGTTGCGCGAGGAGGGCAGCCAGGCGACGATGCACGAGGTTGCCGAGGTCGTCGGACGCCTGGCAACGGCACGCTGGGGCTCGACCGATCGGCACGACGTCGCATGGGAGTACGAACCCGACGTGGTTGGCATGCAGATTGCGGAGCGCAAGCCCGAGTGGTTGCGTCCGCGGGTTGACCACGGGCCCGAGGTGCTGAAGACGAAGAAGACGTTGCGCGATCTGCACCTTGTGACGGTGTGCGAGGAAGCCGGCTGCCCGAACCTGTCGGAGTGCTGGCGCGACGGCACCGCCACGTTCATGGTGCTCGGCGAACGATGCACGAGGGCGTGCGGATTCTGCCTCGTCGATACGCGCAAGCCGGACGAGCCCGACGTGCACGAACCCGGACGGGTTGCGCAAGCCGTGCAGCGAATGGGCCTGCAGCACGTCGTGCTCACGATGGTTGCGCGCGACGACCTGCCCGACGGCGGTTTCCCGCACGTCGCCCGGTGTGTGGAGACGATCCGCTCCGTGAATCCCGGCGTCACGGTCGAGACACTGGTGTCCGACGCCAAGGGGGACGACGAGTCGCTGCACTCGTTGTTCGTCACCCGACCCGACGTCTTCAACCACAACATCGAGACGGTCGCACGGCTGCAGCGAATCGTGCGACCGTCGGCCGGTTATGCGCGCAGCCTCTCGGTGCTCGCTCGTGCACGCCGGGCAGGGTTGGTCACCAAGTCGGGGTTCATGCTCGGTCTCGGAGAAGAACGTCACGAGGTCGAGTCGTTGCTCGCCGACCTAGCCTGCGTCGGCGTGAGCATCGTCACGATCGGCCAGTATCTGCGACCAACGAGCGAACACCTGCCGGTGGTTCGTTGGGCGGCACCGGAGGAGTTCGACCACTACCGACGTGTCGGTGAGTCGCTCGGAATCGCGCACGTCGAGTCGAGTCC
Organism: Ilumatobacteraceae bacterium; assembly: GCA_044344715.1. Classification (GTDB taxonomy): domain Bacteria; phylum Actinomycetota; class Acidimicrobiia; order Acidimicrobiales; family Ilumatobacteraceae; genus F1-60-MAGs027. The sequence continues at coordinate 29,386 of JBIJCI010000009.1, forward strand.
GCTGACGCGCTCGAGTTACCACGCCAAGCACGCCGCCGATGAAGCGGGTGTCGGGGCGCCTGCCGGGGTCGCCGCAATTCCGGTGTTGGTGCGACGATGAATCTCCGCCCGCTCGACCGGATCATCGAGAGCGACCGCACGATCGAGGGTGGCGGCTTCGTCGTGCGCCGGCCGTTCCCGACCGCGCGGGTGAGTCACATCGACCCGTTCCTCCTGCTCGATGAGATGGGTCCGGTCGAGTACGCACCGGGCAAGGCAATCGGTGCGCCCGAGCACCCGCACCGCGGATTCGAGACGGTGACCTATCTCATGCACGGGGCGATGGAACACCGTGACACGACCGGGGCGGTGGCGACCATCCGTCCGGGTGGTGTGCAGTGGATGACGGCCGGTTCCGGCGTGGTGCACAGCGAGCTGCCGACCGACGACTTCCTGCGTTCCGGCGGTCGAATGCACGGATTCCAGTTGTGGGTGAACCTCCCGGCCACCGCGAAGATGATCGCGCCCCGGTACCAGGGCTTCGAGTCCGACCAGTTGCAGCGCGTTGCATTGTCGAACGGGGGAGAAGTTCGTGTTGTCGCAGGCACGGTCATGGGGGTGACCGGCTCGGTGCAAACCACGAGCCCGATGACCTACGCGCACGTGCTGATGCGAGCCGGCGACGAGGTGACGTGGGGGCCTGCAGAAGGGCACACCGCGCTCGTTCACGTGTTCGACGGTGAGCTCTCGGCGAACGGTCACCCCGGTCGGTCGGGTCAGATGTTGGTGTTCGAGCGCTCGGACGGTTCGGTGGTCTTGCGCGCCGACGGGGTCAGTGGGGACGGTGCCGAGGGCGGATTCGCCGCCCAGGCGCTGCTGCTCGGTGGACAGCCGCTCGGAGAACCGGTCGTGCGCTACGGTCCGTTCGTCATGAACACGCGCGAGGAGATCGTGCAGGCATTCAAGGACTACGAGGAAGGCACGTTGGTTCGGAGTTGCTGAAGAGGCGACCCGGAGGATCGGTTTCATGACGACGACCCCGAACGACCCGGCCCTGTATTCGGCACGCCTCTCGCGGGTGCGAGCCATGATGACGGAGCAGGGCGTCGATGCACTGGTCGTATCGGTCGGTTTCGATCTGCCGTACCTGACCGGCTACCACGCCATGCCGCTCGAACGACTTACGGCACTCGTCGTCACCGCAAGCAAGGCGACGCTCGTCGTGCCCCGACTGGAATCCCCCCGCGTGACGCACTTCGACACGGTGTTCGATCTCGTCGCGTGGGGCGAAACGGAGGACCCGGTGGCGATTACGGCCGGGCTCATCGGTTCGGGCCGTCGCGTGGCGGTCGGAGACCAGATGTGGTCGCGGTTCCTCGTCGAACTCCTGCGTCACCTCCCGGGTCGTGAGTACGTGCGGTCGGTCGACGTGGTCGGCTCGCTGCGCATCCGCAAGGATGCCGCCGAGATTGCTGCGCTCGCTGCGGCGGGCGCGGCCGCCGATCGGGTTGCTTCGCAACTGCAGCGAGGCGACATTCCACTCGTCGGACGCACCGAGGCGCAGGTATCCGCCGACATCTCCGCACGACTGCTCGAGGTAGGGCACGACGTGGTGAACTTCGCGATCGTGGCCGCGGGGGAGAATGCGGCGAGTCCGCACCACCACCCCGGCAACCGGATCATCGCCGAGGGTGACATCGTGCTGTGCGACTTCGGTGGAACGATGGACGGATACTGCAGCGACATCACACGATGCGTGCACATCGGCGAGCCACCCGCCGACATCGCCCGCGCGTGGTCCGACCTGCAACGAGCGCAGGAGGCCGGGGTCGTTGCCGGGCGGATCGGTGCGTCATGCGAGGGGGTCGATTCGGCGGCACGCGACGTACTGACGGCAGCGGGCTGGGGTGAGTACTTCATTCACCGCACCGGACACGGCATCGGCATGGAGGCCCACGAGGAACCGTACATGGTGAGTGGCAACGGGTTGCCGATCGCCGAGGGACATGCGTTCAGTGTCGAGCCCGGCATCTACGTGCCCGGCAGGTGGGGGATGCGACTCGAGGACATCGTGGTGGCGACGAAGACCGGACCGCAACGGATGAACTCGGCCTCGCGCGAGTTGATCGTGCTGTGAGTCCCGCGGTCGGGAGTGCGGCATGAGTCTCGATGCGGCAACCGTGATGCTTCAGTGGTCGAGCGGCGGTCTGCTCTTCCTCTGGTTCACGTTCCGCTCGGGCGAGATCTCCGTCGGTTATGCCAAGTTGCTGCGCGGTGTGTATGCGGCGATCGCGCTCATCGGCGCGGCACTCGGGTTTTCGTTCGGTTCGATCATCGGCCGCGAGATCGCCGCCGTCGCCCTCGCGGTGCTAGCGGTCGTTTCGTTCGCGAAGCGCGACGCCCGAACCGACGTCTATTCCGCGGCCATCGGATTCGTCGGCGTGGTTCTCGCCGCGCTCGGTACCGACCACCCGGACGATGCGTTGTGGTTGGTGCGCCTCGTCGTCGGAGCCGTGTTCCTCGGCGCAGTGAGCGACGCGATGCTGCTCGGTCACTGGTACCTCGTGCAACCGGGAATGCCGCGAAAACTCCTGAACCAGCTGACGAACGTCCTTCTCGTGGTGTGGCCGGTCGAAATCATCGTCTTCCTGATTCCGACCGGAATGATCAGCGTGCTCAACGGCACGATCGACGACGGCTGGAACGGTGTGCTCGGGTGGTTCTGGCTCGCATGTGCGTCGCTCACCGGCGTGCTCGCCTGGTTCACCCGTGCCGCACTGCGCGAGCGGAGTTACTCGGCGGTGATGGCGGCAACGGGACTCAGCTACCTGGCCATCCTGACGGGTTTCGGCACCGACCTCATTGCGCGCGCGTTGCTGATCGGTTAGCGCGGGGCAACGAGCGGCCAGGGCCGCGAGCGCTCGTAGGCCAACGCCAGGTCGAGGAGCAGCGGTTCGCTGAAGTGCCGCCCCATCACCTGCAGTCCGACCGGAAGCCCATCGACGAGACCGACCGGGATCGAGATGCCGGGGTTGCCGTGGACGTTGGCGGGAAACGTGAGGACGCCGTTGTTCCCCGCACCGGCCACGACGCCGCCGAAGGTGTCGGGAAGCGGCCCCTCGGCGTCGAACGCAACGTCGGGGTTGCTGGCGGTGATCACGACGTCGACCTGATCGAAGATCTCGGTCATCCGGCGGTTGAGTTCGGTACGTCGAGCCTCGAACTTCCCGCGCGCCTCGGTCCCGTAGATGCCGCCCGTGCGTTGGAGGCCGAATCGAATCTCCGGTGTCAGTACGTCGGCGCAGGCGGGCCAATGGTCGCGGAGCTCGAATGCGAGCGCAGCCATGCCGGTGATCGACCATGCGGCGCCGAGCCGGGGCAGCGACGTATCGATGCCGTCGACGCGCTGCATGCCCGTGATGCCAACGAGGTGTGCCGCAGCTTCCTCGAGCACGGTCCACATGGCGGGACTCACGACTGCGGATCCCCAATCCCCGACGATGGCGGCACGCAGTCCGCGCGTCGGCACGGTTCCGAGACCGGCTTCCCAGCCCTCGACCCGCGGAAGGCTGAGCGGATCGTTACCGTCGTGCCCGTTGCACACGTCGAACCAACGGGCGGTATCACGCACGCTGCGCGACAGGCAACCGACCACCGTCGTGAGGTTGCCGTTGATCGCCCCCGGTCCGCGGGGAATGCGACCGTACGTCGCCTTCAATCCGACCAGCCCGGTGAAGCCGGCCGGGATCCGGATGGAGCCACCTCCGTCACCGCCCGTCGCGATGGTGACGATCCCGCCGGCCACCGCGGCAGCGCTGCCGCCCGACGACCCACCGGGAGTTCGACCGTGCCGCCACGGGTTGTGGGTGGCGCCGTGCAGGACCGTGCGCGTGAGGTTCACGCCACCGAATTCACTCGCAGTCGTCTGTCCGACCAACACCGCACCCGCCGCCGATGCACGCCGCAGCATCGTGTCGGTGGTGGTTGCCATCCGATCCTTGAAGACGAAGCTGGCGTCGGTGTGGGGCCATCCGGTATTGCACTCAAGTTCCTTGACACCCAGTGGGACGCCTCCGAACGGCAACGACACGTCGGAATTGCGCGCGGTGTCGAGTGCCCGTTCGCGGTCGACGAAGCAGAACGCATTGAGGTCGCTCGCATCGATCGCATCGAACGTTGCCAGCAGTTCCTCCACCGGCGACCGATCGCCACGCCGGAACGCTTCGACGAGCGATACCGAATCGCCCTGCCAGGGAAGGTCACCCACGCCCCAATCGTACGATGCGCGCATCGTTAGCCTGCAAGTGATGGATTCACGCGCATTCCTCGGACTGCAGCAGGTATCCGACACGCAATTCTCGCTCGGGGTGGTGCCCCGTTTGGCGACGAGCGGGAGCTTCCTCTTCGGCGGGGCGGGGCTCGGTGCCGGAGTCGCCGCACTCGAGACGGTGACGGGCCGCCCGTGCACATGGGCGACGGCCCAGTACCTCTCGTACGCACGCCTCGGTGAACACGTCGACATCGACGTCACCGTCGCGGTTTCGGGAAGCAGCGTCGCGCAGGCACGCGCGGTGTGCAGGGTGGGTGACCGCGAAGTGCTCACCGTCAACGCCGCGCTCGGCGACCGTTCGTTCGATTCGAACGGCCAGTTCGTGAAGATGCCCGACACCGTGGCACCCGACCGGTCGCGACCCCGCACGTTGCGCACCGCGCATGCCAACTCGATCATGGAGGCGCTCGACATGCGCATCGCCAAGGGCCGCGACCTCGACGAGCTCGACGGAACCCCGAGCGATGGTCGGACGCTCATGTGGGTTCGCATCAAGTCGCTCGTCGACGGAATCGATGCACCGGCACTCGGGATCCTCGGGGACTTCGTGCCGATGGCCACCGGTCAGGCGCTCGGGCTCCGTGCCGGGGGCAACAGCCTCGACAACACCATCCGCTTCTCCCGCCTCGTGCCCACCGATTGGGTACTGCTCGACATCCAGATCGAGTCGGTCCAGCGCGGATTCGCCCACGGAACCATCCAGATGTTCGCGCAGGACGGCACGTTGCTCGCGACCGCCAGTCAGAGTTGCATCGCCCGAAAGTGGAAGACTTAGGCCGTGCAGCGTCGTGATGGAATGACCGTGCCCTTGCCGGGGCACCTGCACTCCCATGCGCAACAGTTGCGTCGCCTCGCCGACCTCGGATACAGCGACGTCTGGTCGGCGGAGGCCGATGGCGCGGATGCATTCACCCCGCTGGCCCTCGCCGCGGCATGGGAGCCGCGGCTGCGGCTCGGAACCGCGATCGTGCCGGCGTACACCCGAAGCCCCGCGCTCTTCGCCCAGAGCGTCGCCTCGTTGGCCGACGCGGCGCCCGGGCGATTCGCCATCGGTGTCGGGTCGTCGAGCAACGTGATCGTCGAACGCTGGAACGGGATTCCATTCGTCGAGCCGTACAAGAAGACCCGTGACGTCGTTCGGTTCCTCCGCGACGCGATGTCGGGTGAGAAGATCTCCAAGCAGTACGACACGTTCAAGGTGGACGGGTTCCGTCTCGGCGTGCGACCGGAGGTGAAGCCACCGATTCTCGTGGCCGCACTCCGTGAGGGCATGCTCCGGTTGGCTGGTCGCGAGGCCGACGGGGCAATCATCAACTGGCTGTCGCCCGACGACGTACGCACCGTTACCAAGGTCGTGCACGATGCCGCACGCAAGGCCGGTTCCGACCCGGCGACGAAGGAGATAGTTGCGCGGATCTTCGTCTGCCCGAGCGAGAACACCGACGTCGTACGTGCAGGTGCCCGCTTCGCGATAGCCGCGTACCTGAACGTGCCGGTCTACGCGGAGTTCCACCGCTGGCTCGGGCGCGGCGATGCGCTGGCGGGTATGTGGGACGCGTGGAAGGCCGGCGACCGGAAGGCCGCGCTGGCGGCGATACCCGACTCGGTCGTCGACGACCTCGTCGTGCACGGATCGCCCGCCGAGTGTCGGGCGAAGATCGACCGGTACTTCGAGAACGGTGTGAACACGTCGTCGTTGGCAATCCTCGCGTTCGACCCGGCCGTCGATTTTTGGACGTCCGTCGAGTCGTTGGCGCCGTCGGCAACGTGACGACCACGCTCGATCCGGATGCCGCTGCAGCCGCCAAGGGCGAAGCGGAGGAGCAGGCGCGTGCCCAGCGCAACCTCGGTTGGCAGTTGCTCTGGCGTGCCCTCCTCGAGCAGAAGCGGGCCCTCGTTCTCGGCGTGGTCATCGGCGTCACATGGACGGCGGCAAAGGTGGCGATTCCGCAGCTGACGAAGGTGGCGATCGATGACGGAATCGAGCGCGACGGTCCGCTGCTTGCGTGGTCGGCGTTCATCGCCGTGGCCGGACTGGCAACGGGGCTACTCACCGCGTTCCGGCGTTATCTCGCATTCCGCGAGAGTCGGTGGACGGAGACGGTGCTGCGCGAGCGCATATACGCCCACATCCAACGGCTACACGTCGGATACCACGACCGCACGCAGACGGGACAGCTGATGAGCCGTGCCTCCAGCGACCTGCAACAGGTGCAGCAATTCGTCGTGATGATTCCGATCACGCTGAGCAACGTGGCACAGCTCTTCGCGGTGACGGTCATACTCGCTCTGACGGATTGGCGCCTGGCCGTCGTTGCGCTCGCCCCGCTGCCGTTCATCAACGTGGCCTCGCGGAGGTTCTCGTCACGCATCCACCCGGCCGTGCTGGCGGTTCAGAACGAACAAGCACAATTGGCGAGCGTCGTCGAGGAGAGCGTCTCGGGGGTTCGTGTGGTGAAGGGTCTCGGAACGGAACGGGTCCAATTCGAGAAACTGCGCAAGGAAGCCGACGACATCCGCCAGGTGTCGCTGCGCGCGGCGGGCATCCGGAGCCGCTTCCTCCCTGCGATCGACCTGCTGCCGTCGCTCGGCCTGATCGCCGTGCTCGGTTACGGGGGTCACCGGGTGGTGAGCGGTGCGATGAGCATCGGCGACCTCGTCGCATTCAACGTGTACCTGACCATGCTCGTTTGGCCCCTGCGCAACATCGGCATGATGGTGGCCCTGGGTCAGCGTGCCGCGGCCGCCCTGGTTCGTGTGCACGAAGTGTTGTCCACCGAGCCGGCGGTACGTACGCCGGAGAAGCCACGGTCACTGCCGATGCGCGGAGGTGCGTCGCCGGTCGGCGCCGTCACGTTCGAGGACGTGCACTTCGGCTACGGGGGCGACCAGCCGATCCTGAAGGGACTGAACCTCGGGATTGCCGCCGGTGAGTCGGTGGCAATCGTCGGTGCGACGGGATCGGGTAAGAGCACGATCGTCCGGTTGCTCCTGCGCTTCTACGACGTGTCGCAGGGTCGGATCACGCTGGACGGGATCGACGTGCGGCGGCTCAACGTGCAGGAGCTGCGCCGCAACGTTGGCGTGGTGTTCGAAGAGACGTTCCTCTTCAACGACACGGTCCGCAACAACATCGCATTCGCGAAACCGGACGCCGATACGGCGACGATCGAACATGCCGCACGGTTGGCGGGGGCGCACGAGTTCATCCTCCGGTTGCCGCAGGGTTACGACACGCCGATCGGGGAGCGGGGTTTCTCGCTCAGTGGTGGTCAGCGACAGCGGGTCGCCATCGCGCGGGCGATCGTCGCCGACCCGCGGGTGCTGGTGCTCGATGATGCGACGAGTGCCGTCGACCCGACGAAGGAGCACGAAATCCGCGATGCCATGCGAACGGTGATGTCGGGTCGCACGACCATCGTCATCGCGCACCGGCCCGGCACCATTGCGCTCGCCGATCGGATCGTGCTGATCGACGAGGGTCGCGTCGTCGCATCGGGACAACACCGGGAGCTGCTCGAGTCGAGCCCGCGCTACCGGGAGGTGCTGGCCGCCTGGGCCGACCGGGACGAGCGGAACGACCTTCCCGTCGCCGGGGGCAACTGACCATGTTCAACATGGGTGGTGCCGTCGCGCCGGAGGATCAGCTCGACAAGACCCAAACGCGTACCGTCATGCGTCGCGTTCTGCGGATGGCGTCGCCGTTCAAGCGCACCGCCTACGCGGCGCTCGGATGCGTGGTCGTCACCACGAGTGCGACGCTCGCAGCGCCCGTGCTGGTGCGGCACGGCATCGACTCGGGGATCCGAGCCGGTGACCTCTTTGCGTTGAACCTTTCGGTCGCCGTGTACCTCGTGATCACGGCGCTCGCGTACGTGTTCGGGCGGATGCAGTACGTCTTCCTCAACCGGACCGGCGAATCGTTCCTCCGCGAGCTGCGCCTCAAGGTGTTCGCCGCCATGCAGCGGCAGTCGATGGAGTTCTACGACCGGAACAAGGCCGGGGTCCTCGTGGCGAGGATGACCGCCGACATCGAGACGATGGGCGAGCTGATCCAGTGGGGGCTACTCCAGTTCCTGGCGAGCGGGTTCCTCGTGGTGCTGGCCTTCGTCGTGCTGTTCTCACTGTCGTGGCACCTGACGCTCGTCGTGCTCATCGTGTTCCCGGTCATCGTCATCGCGTCGGTCAAGTTCCAGCGCGACTCCAACACCGCCTACCTCACCGTGCGGGAGCGTGTCGGACAGAACCTCGGCACGCTGCAGGAGGGCATCGCTGCGGTGCGGGTCATCCAGGCCTACGCGCAGGAGGAGCACCAGATCAAGCGCTTCGAGCGATCGAACCGGTCGCTCTTCGACAGCCACGTGCGCAGCATCCGCATCAGTACCTGGTATTTCGGCCTCGTCGAACTTGCCGGCGTCGTCGCAACGTCGCTCGTCGTCGGTATCGGTGGGTGGCTGGTGCACCGCGATACGGTCTCGCTCGGAACGGTGGTGGCGTTCATCCTCCTGCTCTCCAGCCTGTTCGATCCGGTGCAACAGTTGTCGCAGCTCTACAACGGAGTGCAATCCGCCGCCGCGGCGCTGCACAAGCTCTTCGCCATCCTCGACGCCACCCCTGACGTCGACGAACGCCCCGATGCAACCGCGCTGCCGTCACGCGGGGGACTGGCCGTGAACCAGGTGACGTTCACGTACGCGAGCGGGTCCTCACCGGCACTCGAGGGCGTGAGCCTGGTGGTCGGCGACGGCGAGCGGATCGCTCTCGTCGGGCCGACGGGTGCGGGCAAGAGCACGCTTGCCAAGTTGATGGCGCGGCTGTACGACCCGACACAGGGGTCCGTCACGTACGGAGGCATGGACCTGCGACTGGCCACCCACGCCAGTTTGCGACAACGCATCGTGGTGGTTCCGCAGGAGGGCTTCCTCTTCAATGGAACGATCCGCGACAACGTGCGTCTGGCGCGGATCGAGTCGAGCGACGAGGCGGTTGACGAGGCACTCCAGCGTCTCGGTGTCTTCGCCCACTTCGACCGTCTGCCGGAGGGTCTCGATACCGAGGTCCGCGAACGGGGCACTCGACTCTCCGCCGGCGAGCGTCAACTGGTGGCGCTCGGTCGGGCCGCGCTCGTTGATCCGGCCGTACTCGTGCTCGACGAGGCAACGTCGAACCTCGATCCCGGCACCGAGTCCGAGGTCGAGGCTGCACTGGAGAAGCTGATGCAGGGTCGCACCACCATCGTGGTCGCGCACCGGCTCACCACCGTGCAGCGAGCGGATCGAATCGTGGTGGTCGACAAGGCGCGCATCGTCGAAGTGGGAACGCACGCCGAGCTTCTCGCGCTCGACGGCAGGTATGCCGCACTCGCCCGGGCGTGGGAGAAGTCACACTCCGTGTAGCAATCAGCGCGCGACGAAGTACTTTGCGCGCGGATGGTGACAGATGATCGCCGAGGTGGTCTGCTCGGGTTGGTACTGCCACCCGGTTTCCTCGCTCACGCTGATGCCGATGCGTCCCGCCCCGAGCAGTTCGGCGACCTTGGCATTGTCCTCCAGGTCGGGACACGCCGGGTATCCCCACGAGTAACGACCACCGCGGTACTGCTGGCGGAAGAGTCCGTGCAGCGTCGGACCGTCCTCGCCGACGAATCCCCACTCCGTACGGATGCGGTGGTGCCAGAATTCCGCCAACGCCTCCGCCATCTCGACGCCGAGTCCGTGTACGACCAGGTACTTCTGGTACTCGTTCCGCGCGAAGAGTTCGGCCGCGGCTTCGCTGACCGTCGCACCCATCGTCACGATGTGGAACGCCGCGTAGTCGGTCTCGCCGCTCCCGACCGGGCGGAAGAAGTCGGCGATACAGAGGTACGGCGGCTCGTGTTGGCGCGGATAGGAGAACCGCATGCGCTCCTCGGTACGTGACTCGTCGGTCCAGATGATCACGTCGTTTCCGTCGCCGTTCGCCGGGAAGTACCCGTACACGAGTTGCGGCACGAGGATGCCACTCGCCTTGGCCTGCGCCAGTTGCTCGCGTAGTTCGGGTCGGATTCGCGACTTGAAGTCCTCGTCGTTCTCCCCGTCGAGCGGTCGGTACTGCCACTGGTTGCGGAAGAGGGCCGTTTCGTTGATGAATTCGGCGATCTCGTCGATGCCGATGCCCTTGACGACCCGCGAGCCGAGGAACGGGGGCACGAACACCTCGTTGTCGCTCGCCACCTCGGGGGATCGGTTCGGGAGGTCGGCCGGTACCTCCTTCGGTGCACGCCGCTCGGCCAACGAGCGGCCCGTCGGCACCCGCCCGAAGTCGGGGTCGTCCTTGCCGCTGCGCTTCATGTCCATCAGTTTCTCGAGTGTGTGCAGCCCCTCGAACGCGTCGCGACCATAGAACACGCGGCCCTGGTACACCTCGCGCAGATCCCGCTCGACGTAGCTGCGGGTGAGTGCGGCACCGCCGAGGAGGACCGGGATGTGCGCGAGACCTTGTCCGTTCAGCTCCTCCAGGTTCTCGCGCATGATGAGCGTGCTCTTCACGAGCAGTCCGCTCATGCCGAGGGCATCGGCGTCGACTTCCTGCACCTTGGCGATCATCTCACTGATCGGAATCTTGATGCCGATGTTGTGCACCTCGTAGCCGTTGTTGGTGCAGATGATGTCGACGAGGTTCTTGCCGATGTCGTGCA